>BQIY01000187.1 GCA_021604265.1 Nitrospirales bacterium | reverse complement strand
GTCAATTTTGGCTGGCAAACGGCGTTCTATGTCGCAGGCGGATTGGGTATTGGCATCGCGCTTTTGTGGTACTGGTATGCAACCGATCACCCCCGACAACATGCCCATGTCAACACCGCCGAGGCCGAACTGATCGAAGGTTCGGAATCTCTTCCCGCCCCACCTCCTCCCTTGGAAGGACGATCCGGCAAAGCCTGGGGAACGGTCCATGATGTGTTCACCGAATTCGAAACACGTGAAGGACGACCTCCAACTTCACAGGCAAAACGCAACGGGACCGGTGGGAAGAAGGGCAACCCCAACTCCACCACCCCACTACGAACAGGAAAAACAAGCGAACCATTGCCCATTCAGAAGTCAAAGACGACCACCGTTCCATGGAAAGCCATCCTCACCACACCCACCGTCTGGTGGCTCACGCTCAGCTATACCTGTCTCGGCTATGTCGCCTATGTCTATATGTCCTGGTTCTATCTCTACCTCGTCAACGTGAGAGGCTTTGCCATCCTCCAAGGCGCCTTCTTCGCCTCGGCGCCGTTTATCGCGATGGCCATCTTCTGCCCATTGGGAGGATGGGTGACCGATCGTCTCACCGAACATTACGGGATCAATCGTGGTCGCGCGTGGGTGGGGGGAGCAGGAATGATTCTGGCCGCGCTCTCCATCATCATCGGCGCCAACATCGAAGCGCCCTATGTCGCGATCGGTTTCCTCTCACTCGGCGCGGGGTGGCTCTACTTCACCGTAGGCCCCTTCTGGTCTTCAACCACGGACTTATCCAAACCCTACGCCGGTACGCTCTCGGGCCTCATGAACACGGGGGCCAACCTGGGTGGGACTCTCTCGCCAACATTGACGCCGTGGCTGGCGGACACGTTCGGCTGGTCGGTCTCTCTTGGCATCGCCGCCGGCGTTGCGTTTATTGGCGGATTGTGCTGGATCCGCATTCGTCCTGGAATGGGAATAAGATCTTAATGCAAGCCAGACGTCAGGTGCCATGCTATAAGCACTTAGCACCTCTCTCGCCACCTGGAGTCTCATTGCGTTTTTTCGTATAATATCGGTCAGCAACAGTTAAACAAGAAAAATTGGAAAAGTATTGTGCCAACTGTTCGAGGGATTGAAGGACCTTACCGATTTTTTTTATAGTTTTGACTGCAATGAACCCAAACATGTTCACGTTCAACGAGAGCGCCATACCTGCATTTTTTTTAGAACCAATTTCCTTGGCAGGTAATGATGGATTTGCGCCACATGAGTTAAATCGAATCCGAAAAGTCCTGCTCGACCAGAAAGACAAAATGATCGAAGCTGGGAGGAACATTGTGGTCACAAATGAACCCAGAATATCCACGATAGAGGTCTCGGACGAGACCATCACCGCGCAGTTAACCGACGGACGAATGATCAGTGTGCCCTTGGTATGGTCATGGCGGTTAACCAATGCCACTCCGGAACAACGCAAGAACTTCCAAATTATTGGAAATGGCCATGGAGTACACTGGCCCGACGTTGATGAAGACATTAGCGCTATCGGAATGCTCGAAGGCCTTCCCGCACGACCTGCCAAACATCCAGTCTAACCCTTGCGATTCAACCCATCCCTATCCTCCAACAACAATTCAATTGTAGATCTTTTCTGTCAACTGGTCGGTCTCTCTTGGCATCGCCGCCGGCATCGCCTTACTCGGTGGACTCTGTTGGCTCTTCATTCAACCAGGACAGGGGCTCAACATCCCCAAGCCAGTCGATAGAGCATGAACAAGTCTGAACGGTTCACAATACAGACGGGTACCAAAATGATTCTATTATTTTTGGATAATGATAAACTGAGTCGCGGCCAAATAAAAAATTGAGCAAATAAATGAGGCTCTTCCGGTTGCAGAGAAAAATACGGTGAACCCGAAAGTTGTTCAAACAATCAGAACAGACAAGAACTACCGAACATTGACATCCTCCAATAGGGTGCGGAGACATTCATGGATATGGATGCCTTTTATCGGCTGCATCATGTCCCTTGAACTCGGTATATTCCTCCCCTTTCCCGGTCTTGTTTGTGCCACGGAGATTGAAGAGTTCAAAAAGGGCGTCGTCAAAATTACTGCACAAGTGAATGGGCAACCCAATGTCGGGACGGGATTTATCGTGAGGCTCGACGAGGACGCCGCCTATATTGTGACCGCCGCACATGTGATTTCCGGAGATAGCAAGCCACAGGTGTGGTTCTTCCCTCATCCTCATCAAGCGTTTGCCTCTCAGGTATTAGGGATAGATGGAACCAATGAGAATGGGTTGGCCACATTGCGTGTTTCAGATACCCTTCCTGATGGACTCGTGGCGCTTCCGCTCGATCAGACCACTCAAGCATCCGGGGGAGAAACCATTACCTTCATCGGATTTCCACCTAATCTCGCCCCCTGGACCGTCTCAACCGGAAGTATCAGCGGGAGGAAAGGCCCACACCTGATGTTTCAGGCGTTAGTAGAGGAAGGTCATTCGGGAGGCCCCCTTCTGCTTGATGGCAAGGTGATCGGAGTCGTGACAGACGCTCAGAGACGCCTGGGGTATGCCGTACCTACACCGGTTTTGGCCATCGCATTGAAAGGATGGCATGTGGAACCCTCTGGGAGCGACTCGTTATCACTGGAGATTTCAGGCGCAGACGGTGCGCCGATGGTTCGGATCCCTGCAGGGCAGTTTGAAACGAATCTAGAATCACGCTCAGGAACCGGGGACATGACTGAAGGGAATCGATATACCGTCTATGTCGAAGAATTCTTCATCGACAAATATGAAGTCACCATTGAACGGTATGGGAAATTTCTACAAGGCACCGGTCGGACAGCGCCGGAATATTGGGATCACATCAAGATGCCCCAGGATGCCACTCGCCCCGTCGTCGCGGTGACATGGCAGGAGGCCAAAGCTTACTGCCATTGGGCCAAGAAGAGATTGCCGACCGAAAATGAATGGGAGAAAAGCGCGCGAGGAACAGACGGACGCATTTATCCATGGGGCAATGAGCCACCGACGAGCCAATTCTCGAATTTTGCAACATTTGGTGACTTTGAATTATCAAAACTATTTCCGGTCGGGACATTCGAAAAGGATAGAAGTCCCAATGGAGGGTACGACTTTGCCGGAAATGTGAGTGAGTGGACGGCAGATAGCTGGAATGAATCGCGGCATCCAGACGGTGATGCGGCAGAGACCGTCGCGGGTTCCCCCAAAGTTATACGAGGTGGAGCATGGAATGCGACGGACGAATATTTGCGAACGGCACTGCGCTCTTCTGCTTCACTAACCCACACGGATGTAGGACTTGGTTTCCGCTGCGCTCAAAACCCGGATACGCCCCCATGAAAAAAGATGAGAGGCATGACGGAAGAAAGGATGGTCTAAAAATCGGCAAGCCAGTCTATGGATTGAAAGGGCGTCTAAACGGTTCTCTTATCCCTGAATCATGGTAAGCTAAATCGCTGATTCTAAGGATAACGAAAATAGGTCCACAGAATCCAAACAATTCGGCGTACACTTTACGGAAAGACGGTCAATTTTAAAGAGAAAGGAGGTACACCATGGGAGACAAAGGCGGGAAAAAAGACAAGGATAAAGCTCAAAAGCAGAAAGCCGATCAACAGAAGAAAAAAGATAAGAAGAAATAGGCGAGACGCGTTCTTCGATGGAAGTGGTGGGCTTCGCCTACGCGAAGCCCACAATTCCTAAAGCACTCCGATTCTTGCAACGAGAACATCAGAAGAGCTTAAGAAACACCCCTTGGCCAGAAGTCCCACAGCCTGCCATTCGGACTGGAATGCAGAAGGTCGGATCCTATGCGGATTAGTCTAATTATTGTTAGGTACTTAAAGGAGACACGTGAACACTGAATCCGAAGTTAAGAAGGAACTAGATGCCCTTCTTGAAGAGACGCCCGAACTTTTTAAACTATGCACGAAGGTCGATGACATTCTCGCATTCGGCACCAAGTACCAAAATTGGTACACACGTGCAACTAAGTTGATAGAGCTTCTGGGATCAGACCGTGTTGATGAATTTCGCACCTACTATCGCAGAGATACCAAGCGAAAAAATATTGATGCTTTGAACTACGTGATTCAAGACTATATTGCTGGCATTGGTGCATATAGGGATAACGACAAACCTCTTTGGGATATTCATCAAATCGTTACCATTCGAGTTTATAATCAGGTGCAAATTCTTGCCTCATTAAAGTCACGTCTCGGCAGCGTGCTTGCCGATGTTCGCGGGCACCTCCTTGCCGAAATCGAGGACGAGGAACTTGATGCAGCCAGGAAGCTCCTGAAGGTGAATCTGCGTGCAGCTGGGGCAGTCGCAGGTGTTGTCATAGAAAGTCACTTGCAGCGTATTGCAGTAAACCATAGCTTAAAGGTCTCAAAGAAAGACCCGACGATTGCAGACTTAAACGACCCACTCAAACATAAAGGCATTTATGATCTTCCTACGTGGAGGAAAATTCAACACCTTGCAGACTTGAGAAACCTTTGTGATCACAAAAAAAGCCGCGAACCTACGGAGCAGGAGGTCGTAGAGCTTATATCAGGTGTGGCTTCATTGGTTAAGAATATTCACTAGCCTTTGAAATCATAGAAATAGAATGAAGTATGCAGCGTTATAAAATTCTTCATCGGACGTATTATAATTTTTCGGGTGCGGTGACACTCGGACCGCATCATTTACGTCTGCGTCCGAGGGAAGACTATGACCTGCACATTGAGTCGTTAAATCTGAAGCTCACACCGCCGGCGACCCTGCTGTGGCACCGGGATGTAGAAGGCAATTCGGTAGCCACCGCCACCTTCGATGTGCCCGCCAACCAGCTTGTGGTTGAGAGCGAAGTCATTATCCAGCAATTCAATGAGGCGCCACTCGACTTTCTCGTCGCCGACTATGCTGTCGCGTATCCGTTTACCTATCAACCCGATGACCGGATCATGCTGCTACCCTACATGGCATATCCTGAACCAAAGACCAAAACTCAACTGACCGAATGGATCGCCGGTTTCTGGCAATCCCATGAACCGATTCAGACCTACACACTCTTACAGCGGCTTGGCACCAACATCAACCAAACCCTGTCCTATCGCGTGCGGGAAGAACCTGGCGTTCAAACGGTGGGGCAAACACTGGAATACGGCACCGGCTCATGTCGTGATTTTGCCTTGCTGTTTATGGAAGCCGCACGGTGTTTAGGTCTTGCTTCGCGCTTTGTCAGCGGGTATCTTCACGCCCCACCATCAGCCACCGATTATGGTGCCACACATGCCTGGGCCGAAGTCTACCTGCCAGGGGCCGGGTGGAAGGGGTTTGATCCCACTGGTGGAACCATGGCCGGAACCGATCATATTGCCGTGGCCGTCGCAAGATTGCCCGAATCCGTACCGCCCATCGAGGGATCGTTCGTTGGGCCCCCAGGCTCAACGCTTCATGTCGGGGTCTGGGTCACAAAG
>BQIY01000186.1 GCA_021604265.1 Nitrospirales bacterium | reverse complement strand
TGGAACCATGGTGATGGTGCATGGAGCTATCTTGAAAAAGTCTATGCACTCTATGGACAGTCCGAGGCTCTTCGGTCGGTCTCCGGTTCCGGTCACGTGTCGAGTACTAGTCCTCTTGATAGTCATTGTATCAATATTGGTTCTCTCCATCGAACTCAGCTCTATCCTATTTTTCAAGATTGGTTTGGCATTCCTGTTCCAGAACATGAGGAGACCGCGTGCGTTGAAAGAGGCAAGCTTATCTGTCTGACAGAAGAGGCCCGAAGAGAATTCAATGCACGACGGGTCTATGAGGTCGCTCAGCAATTATCTCGGCAATACCTCACTGTTGCTCGTGAGGGACGAGCGGCTCAGGATCCAGCCATGTCGGCCATTCAATTGCAGCAAGATCTCGTTCCCGTTCTCGGTCCAATGCGACCATTCACTTCCGCCCGAGTTCATTCAACATATGAGGGGGTCAGTCGATCTAAATATGTCAAATTGGAAGTTGAAAAAAACATCTTTGTACGTTTACAGATTCTACGACCCTCTCATTCAGAGACTCCCCAATTGCCCGTCGTTATTAGCGTGGCTCAGGAAGGTAATCGACGATTAAAAAAAGAACGCCCATTGTTGATTCGACAGTTGCTCAAGCAAGGAATAATGGTGTGTTTAACGGAATTGCGAGGAACCGGGGATGGTCGGCATGGGGAAATCTGCCGAGGTAGAATCAGTCCGAGTGCCGGCATCGCTGCAACAAGTTTAATGCTTGGAGAAAGTTTACTCGTCTCTCGAGTTCGTGATCTACGAACAGTGATCGCGTATCTCAGGCATCGAGATGAGATTAATGTCAATCGGGTCGGTATCTGGGGTGATACACTTGCCGCATCAAACTTTTTAGATGACGACCTTTCTGTTCCTTTTAACGCAGATTCGTATCCCGAGCGTGGTGAACCGCTGGGGAGCGTTGTGTCGCTTCTGGCCGCACTCTTTGAACCAGAGATTCAAGCTGTGTATGTCCAGGGAGGTCTTGCCTCGTATGAAACATTATTGGATACACCTTATGTCTATCAGCCTGTCGATTCGCTCATTCGAGGTATTTTGACCGTTGCAGATATTCCTGACATTGCTGCGGCACTGGCCCCTCGACCACTTCGAATGGAGGGATTAGTGAATGGGAGCAATCGGCCACTCGATACCGGGCAGATTGAAGCGATATATCATCGAGTGCGATCAGCCTATGAACAGACAGATGAGTGGAAGGGGCAATACTCAATTAGCATTGAGAAGTCCTCTGACCTTGAAATTTCAAGGTGGCTTGCAGCTTTACTCTGCTCATCAGAGTAACTTTACTGGATTTCATTCCGTAGGCGTTAAAATATCATCAGTCAATCAAAATAGCGTGATACAATAAAGAGCAAGGTGCGGGGTGAGTTCACTCGCGACGACTGGGCAGCTGTGACAAGTCTAAGCCCAAAGGAGGCCATTATGTCTCAAGAAGAATCTGTGCCACAACACATTCGAACAACCGAGACCCTATTGAGGTTGTATGTGCTTCTCGCGCAATATCTTGATCGTTGTCGAACGGAAGACGGGAGTTCATCGCTGTCCGAAGGTGAGTTTCAGAAGCATTTGGTGGAGACCAAGCATGCCGTGATCACCCTTTTGTCTACGAATAGAATTGTACCTGAAAAAGTCGAGCAAGAATATGATCGGATTATGAAATGTGCAAAAGCCTTGAGCCAAAACCCTGGAGATTCAGAACACAAAGTGCAAGTGGATCAAGAACGCGAAACACTAAGAATTAAGACCCTGGCACTCAGTGATCTCTTGGCCGTCTTTCGCTCGGCAGAAGGCTGATTGAGAAAAGGTTGCCCTATGGTATGAAGGAAGACTGGTGGCTTGTATTTGTGTGAAGTGATCTGTCTAGTAGGGTTTGAGTGTCTGTTGAAAAGAGGTGAAAACTGGTGATCGAGAAAGATATTTGTGTGACTCGAATAGGAACGCTGGGATTGCCTGGCCTTCTTCACATTTCGTTTGCGAGTTTTGTTTGCGTTTCTCTGGACCTGTCATAGGGTGGTAATGGCCTCGTCCAGATAAACGCTAAGACGCCCGCCGCTATGCCGATCAGCATCGTTTTTAAGAGTATCCCGACTGAAAGTATAAATAGAGAAAAGGAGAAAAGCAGCAGCATTGTCACGGTCGCGGTGACTTTGGCTCGTTTGCTAATACTGCCATGTTGTTCCCAGTTTTGAATCATAGGACCAAGTGTTGGCTGGTGTAGCAGGCAGTGGTGCAGTTGAGGAGAACTTTTTGAAAAGCAATAGGCTGCGAGAAGGATGAATGGGGTTGTTGGCAGAATAGGAAGGAAAATGCCGATGAATCCCAAGGCGAGACTGATCCACCCAATAAGTAACACCCCAAGTCGTAACGGGACAGATTGAATAATCATAAATACAGACTTTTCTCAATTTTTCAGAGGCTCTTCCCAATGGATCTATCGGCGAATACGCCCAAATTATTGAGCAATCTGACGTTGGTCCATCTATAGCCCTTTCAGTGATACCGAAACGAGAACGCGCCAACCTGTACCATGTTGATATCCAATACGTGAGAGAAAACGTCAATCATGGTCAGTTAGAGCCGATCCAATGATTTTTCGTACTCTTGACACATTGAATATCGCGTTGAGAGTCCTCATGGTTGAGCTGGAACGTATTTGGATTCGCTCTATTATTCGGATTTGCTGGAACTATTGTGTGGTTGTGCAGGAACGACGTTCCTTGATGAAGACTGCAAGGGAGGCAGGTAAATCTTGTCAGGGGTAGAGCGGGAAACAATTGTGCTCAAAAGAGGATTGTTGGTGTCGTGTGACTAGGGAAATGTGGAGGCGAGCTTCTTTGTTTGAGCGGGAACTAAATGGGGATGATGTGGATTCGAGTCAACCTTAATGGTTGTTGATTGAGTAGGTCTTGTCGAGATTTGAAGGAAGTTACTTAAAACAGGGGAGGTTGGGGGCCACAGCGTAGACCGATAAGATCGGGATCTTCCCCTTCGACGACGGGGCGCGTTTCAGCTGCAGCTTGGTCCTTACGTTGCTCTCGACGCATAGCCTTTTCTTGGCGTTTGAGTCGTTGAGCATGTTCGCGAAGTCGTTTCCCTTGGGTTTCTTTCTTAATTTTTCCCATTACATCGGCTATAGAACGAAGCCTTTCTCCTCCCTAGCGTTGGAGTGTTTGCTTCTTGGTCGCTCGACCATGTGGCTTGCGATCAGTTTTGGCACGAGTCGAGACCGTGGTGGCCTTCGGCGGCTCTTCATATTGGATCTCGTCAAACCCTTGGCCAATTTCTTGAGACGACATCATTAAGACTTGCTGTCGAATTTCGTCCATCGACCGAGACCGTTGTTCTTCGGACGGGTCAGTCAATCCCAAGGTTTTCCAGGGGATGCTACGGTTATCCTTAATTCGGACTATTTTATGAGGACGTTTGTGAGCTGGCCAACCTTTAGTCATCTTCATCGTATCTCTCTCTCCTTCTTGACTGAGATGGGTAGCTTACTGGCGACATGCTTGCCTACTGTCGGAACGTTCGTACCCGTTATCTGAGACATGTGTATGACCTCAGAAGATCAAGCGATCTCCTCGCTCTCACACGGCTATACACTCGCATTAAAATGCATAACCGAAACATTTGGGTTAAAGCACACGTACTACGGGGCTCAATCGTCAAAGATGGGGTGTACCCCTCTTTTGGTCCTGTAGGAGTACTTTGTAGCAGTATCCGTAGCTCAAACCGTGCCTTAGGGTAACATTCTCATGGTGGTGAGTCAAATATGACTGTTATTGATAGAGTTGTGTGAGCCATGTGAATGTCTGCCGTCTTGGAGGAATTTGATGAGCCTTATTGTGTTTGAGGATTGAATTTACACGGAAATTTCCTGTTTTCTTGAACCATGGTCATTTAGAAGTCAAAAGCTTATGCTGCCGTCATGAATAGAAGAAATTTTGAGGAGGACAGATCTTTGGCGACTATTTTGCTGTAGATGTTTCTTTCACGAAACGTTCATACCGACGTTTTCTGTGCGTCAGTCGTGTTGTTTATTTTTTACGTAAGAATACTTGCTAGGTTAATGGCTATACTTTCGCGAAAAGGTTCGGTAGGATGTCGCGCCGAATGGCAATCTGAGAGGATTCATTCAAACCCCAAGGAGTCATCAGCATGGCCAAAAGTCAGGACTCACGAAAAGAAACCAAAAAGAAACCTTCCAAATCGATGAAGGAAAAACGCGCAGAAAAAAAAGCCAAGAAAAATGGATAGGGTTTGCGCGTTGTCACATCAGCGAATTGTGTTGGGAGGTTATCCATGAGAGGGCATTCCGCTCTTTCTGTCTTCAGTATCATTGTCTGGTGCAGTCTTGTTGCGTTTCTCGGCTGCGCCGCGGCCGAGTCGAAGCACGGACACGGCGAAAAAAGTCCTGTCGCCCTGATGGAGTGGGCGGTGCCGTGGGAGCAGACGAGGCCGCGTGATCCCTATGTTGATCAAGATCATCGCGTATGGTTTGTCGGGCAGCAGGGTGAATATGTGGCAGTGTTTGAACCTAAGACCGGCAAGTTTCGACAGTATCCGTTAGATTCTGGGACAGGTCCCCACAATCTCATCGTCGATGAACAAGGGTTCGTGTGGTATGCAGGTAATCGGGCCGCGCATATCGGCAAACTCGATCCGAAAACCGGAAACATCATCAAATATCCTATGCCCAATTCTGGGGCATCCGATCCACATACCCTGGTCTTTGGAGACAACAATGAAATCTGGTTCACCGTCCAACAGGGAAATTTTGTGGGCCGATTAACTATGGATTCAGGTAGTGTTATCTTAACTCCACTTCTCACAGCAAACGCCCGTCCCTATGGTATTGTTGTTGATGCTGCCCACGTGCCATGGTTTACTGAATTTGGTTCGAATACGTTGGGAACCATTGATTCTGCAACACAGTCCGTGAAAGAAATTTCACTGCCTCGTTCCGATGCACGGCCGCGACGATTGGCGCTCACGTCCGATGGAGCCATCTGGTATGTCGACTATGCAGAAGGGTATCTCGGGAGATTTAACCCATCGACCAACACAGTGAAAGAATGGCTGGCTCCTGGGGGTCACGATGCACGACCATATGGGATGACGGTCGATGATCAGGATCGCGTCTGGTTTGTGGAAACGGGCGCATTGCCGAATCGACTCATCGGATTTGATCCCAAAACAGAAGACATGATCAGCATAACCAACATCAAAAGCGGCGGCGGCACAGTCCGGCATATGGTCTACCACCAGCCCACGCAAACTATTTGGTTTGGCACCGACGCCAATACCATTGCCCGAGTCACGGTTCCACCATCATAACCTCGCTGCGGTTGTTAAGGCGTTCGCGACGTCAGTAAGAGTACCCCACCGATTAAGATCATCAAGACGCCGCCGATTCGTCCACCCCAGGGCCCGAAGGGGAAAACTTTTT
>BQIY01000185.1 GCA_021604265.1 Nitrospirales bacterium | reverse complement strand
TTTCATTCCCAATCCTTCTGCTGCTGGAAGGCTTGCGGTCAATCGCCGTGTTTTTGAAGGCAACGAGGTTCGAGATGTCGTCTCAATTGATGTCACAGATGCTGGTAACGGTCTAGCCGTTGGAAGTTTCGCGATTGTCATGTGTGCGTTGTTCGCTGCAGATGGAACGGTCGCATTTGTTCTTGAACGCTTCACCATTTTGGTTGCACTTTGGGCAAACAAGGTATCTGACGCTAACGTGTCTTTCAATGTTCGAGCTTTTCTTGCTGGAATCAGTGGCTCTATTGGTGTTGGAATCGTGTCGAGTGTGAGTGACGCCGTTGTTCTAATCGGTTGTGGTTGTGAGATCTGTGGTTGAATTGGTTGCGTAACGGGTGGTGAGGGAGTTCGACGTGGTACGGTTTGCAGGGACGGTGACTCTGTCTCGGTTGCCGTGTTGGAGCTTTCAGGTTCGGTTGGGACTTCAGTGGTAAGGAGCGTGACGTTGACGACTGGTACGGTCTCGGCGACAGGTTTGGCTGTTTGGATCAGGCTCAATCCTGCCAGTAAACATGCATGAAGCAGGAGCGACAAGACGCCGCACATGACGAATGTTCGAGGTGAGATATCTTCTTGAATCGCAGAGACCGAGGTCATGGTCGAAGTTTCTTGACTAATTTTGAGATGCGTTCATCGGTTCCGCCGTGTTGTAAATATGCTTGATACTGGACTAACGCTCTGTCTGTGTCTTTCCGGTGAAATTCATAGAACACTCCGAGGTTGTAATACCCTTCCGTGAGGTTCGGTTCGAGCGAGATCGCCGTCTGATATTCTCGTTCAGCGTCATCCAATTGTTTTAAGCCGGCTAAAATAACTCCGAAATTGAGGTGCGCTTCTGGGTTATTAGGGTCAAGCTTGACGACTTCCGAAAAATGTGCGGCCGCTTGTTCGCTTTTCCCCTGATCCTGGTACAAAAACCCTAAGGCATGGTGTGGAGCCAGCAAATCTCCCTTGATCGTGAGGGCCTGTTCATAGGCCTCAATGGCACGATCGGGCTGACGTTCTGTTTCAAATATTTCGCCTTGAAGAAGCCAGCTTTCCAGATGATTGGGGTCAGCTTGTTGGAGGCGGTTAAGCATTGCATGCGCGTGTTGTTCGTCGCCGGCTTGATGATGCCAGTAGGCGAGTTTATAGAGCACGTCGGTCTGGTCAGGTTTCAGTTGGAGTGCGGACGTATACGCGGTAATCGCCTTTTGAGTTTGCGTCGTCTGATCGTAGAGGTTAGCCAAGGCAAGCTGGGCCTCTAGAAATCGAGGGTACAGCGTGACCGCCTTTTGAAAGGCGGCTTCTGCTTCCGTCATGTTTTGTTGATGATGAAGGACTGTTCCCAGGTCCATGTGGGCGCGAGCGAAGTTGGGATAATAGGTGACGGCCTGTTTCAGCGCGGCAATGGCTTTTTCCGGCTGCTGAAGTCCAGTGAAATAGACGAGCCCAAGCAAATGGTGAGCTTCCGCGAAGTGTGGATAAGCATTGATGGCGTTTTCAAGGGCATTGATGGCTTGCTCATGTTGACCTTGTTGGACATGTTGATGAGCCAGGTTAAACTGATCAAGGGCTTCATCGGCGAACGCCGTCAATGGAGTAATCAGGAGCATCCATCCTGTCATGATCAACAGCCAGTGCGGAATGCTGATCAGGTTTCGCCGGGGAATAGGACTTGGGGTATTCGGAAGACGCATCATGTTAATTGGGTTGGTCCAAGTCAAAGCGTATCGGAAGATCGACAGTCGAGGCAACAGTGAATTCTCCATTTTTCGCTGGAGTAAAAACCCATTGGGTCACCGTTTGCACCGCACTTTCGTCTAAAAGGGGAAACCCTGAACTTTTTTGCGTAGAGGCTGAGACTACACGTCCATCAGTCTCAACCGTGATTCGAACCACGGTGACCCCTTCCCATCCTTGCTCTCTCGCGAAGCGCGGGTATGTCGGACGTTCGGCTTTGATCGGTTTGACAGGCGAGCGTACCCCTTTTATACGCCCGACAGGATCAAGGGCAGGCGTGGGTTTCGGAACAGGACGAGCGATCGCGAGCGAAACCGGAATCTGTAGCAACGAGTCATTGAATACGGGGTGCAGCGAAGCCGTGTCCGGTTCCGGAAAGGAGAGGTTGCGAGGTTTTTGCGTGACGGCAGTACCTGGAACCTCAATAATCTCGAGCGTTTCAACTTCGTCGTGTTCTGGTCCTTGTGCCAGTCCGCTTGGGATTCCGATGAGCAGCGGTGAGAAGAGAAGTATGGCAGAAGCAATGCCGGCATTCAGTGATTGATGTATCATGGGAGCACAGAGAGTGAGTAGTCAGCTCCGCGTTGAATGAATATGGCTCTTTTTGTAATGCGTAAAGCGTTGTGCTCGCATTCAATATCTGGAAGGTTCGTTCATCTTATGGAAGGTATTTTCAGAGTGTCAAGAAGCGGTGTGAGCCTCCTGCTGACGCTTCTCCATAAAGTAAGCGGGTAAGGCATTCCTGTAAGAATCAAACAGATAATCTTTTGTTTGATCCTTACAGGTCACACACTTGCTTGGCAATAATGGTTACGACGATTTTTTTCGATAACGCAGAAGCCCAAGCCCGATCAATCCAGCTCCAAACAGACCGAGGGTTCCAGGTTCAGGGACCGGGTTCGGGTTCGTTTCGGCTTGATGGACGTTCAAGTCAGTGAAAACAAGCCTGGATGTTTCTCCCGGCAACGCGTTTCCAAACGTTGCCGTGAACGACGAAATGCCGGACCAGGCATTTTCATCGAACGTGAAGAGTCCTGTGCCGGTAATGAGAGACGATGGTCCCGCCGTTGTCCCCATAAACGGTGTGAATATCGTATCGACTGTTCCGAGTTCCGTGACGTCAACACTGAATGCATTGAACGGAGTTGTTGGATTTGGTCCGCCAAATGTGAAGCTCACGCCTTCGGAGTCTCCGGCCATAACCAGCCCATCCCCGAAGAGGTGGAAGTGACTTTCTGCGTCTACGTCTCGAATGGCCGTTGCATACACATTATTTTCTGTATATTGAAAAATTCGAGCGGGACTGATGGAGCTTTGGTCTAAAATCGTTCCTGGTCCAGCTGTGGGATCATTAAAGTCTGTCTTAAAGGTTATGCCATGCCCGAGAGCAGAAGTTGAGCAGACAAAACACAGTAATAAGGTAATGCAGAGGGAAGCTGACCATCTTGGTGTGGATACAAACATCTCTTGCTCCTTTCAATATACTGATAATATAAGGGAAATGGAGATGACAACTGCCTTGACTGTCATGCGTTCTACCAAGCCCTAAGTTACTTCATGAACAACTGTATTTTCTACGAGTCTTTGCCTATGAATACTAACGGATGCAACACTTCGTCGGTGCCGTTCGTTCTTTTTTGTCAATCTCAAGGAAATGCTTAGACTTTTGGTCACCATCGTAGATTTTTAAAAAGTGTAAGGAGTTCATGAAAGATGGTTGGAAAGGCTAAGCGTCTCGCTTGATTCTGGCCCCGATGCCGGCAACTGATTGCCAACCTAATTAGGCTGCGGAGCACACTCGAATAACTCATTTCAGAGATTTTAAAATTGAATGCCAAGCCTGCGTGATGATCTTTCATGTCGTTTCTGGATTATTGAGCCCTCGGATTTAGTTGTTTTTCCCGTGGTGAAGTCATGTACGATGCAAGCAAATAGTTTATGCGTCACGAAGTTCTTTCACCAGCCATTCTATTGATTCCCTCCTCTATTCAGGTATACTAATGTCCAGGGTCGGGCGTTCTATATATTTCTGCTTGACCTCTAAATTCCCAGACAGATAGTTTGTAAGTAATTATTCTTAACTTTGTCTTACGCTATCTCATCTAGAATCATTCTTGACATCGTTTATCCTTCGTATGTCACATCCCACAATTGTGTTAACTGTTTAATGATTGGTTCTGCCACATGTTTATTCAACTCCTGAACATTCTTTTTGGAAGTAAGAACGATCGAGAACTCAAGGCCTTTCAGCCGGTTATTGATAAGATTAATGAATTAGAAGCGTCACTCACGCCGCTCTCAGACGAAGGGCTGGCGGACCAAACCCAAACATTCAAAAAACGATTAGAAGCCGGTGAAACGTTGGACGATATTTTGCCCGAGGCGTTCGCGGTCTGTCGTGAAATGTCCAAGCGGCGTTTAGGTATGCGGCATTTTGATGTGCAGCTTTTGGGCGGCATGGTGTTGCATCAAGGACGAATTGCAGAAATGCGAACTGGTGAAGGAAAGACGTTGGTTGCCACGCTTCCCGTCTATCTCAATGCGTTAGCCGGCAAGGGTGCCCATTTGGTGACAGTGAATGATTACCTCGCGAAACGCGATGCCCAGTGGATGGGCCCCCTCTATACAGGCTTAGGCCTGACACTTGGCATTATTCAGCATGATGCGTCGTTCCTCTTTGATTCTACATATGATGCCCCTGATAAACGGTTGCAATATTTACGTCCCTGTTCGAGGCCAGAAGCCTATCGTGCGGATATTACCTATGGAACCAATAACGAGTACGGGTTTGACTATTTACGCGATAATCTCACGGTCACGGATTTAAGTCAGTTTTCGCAGCGAAAACCGTTTTTTGCGATTGTGGACGAAGTCGACAGCATCCTCATCGATGAAGCCCGAACCCCGCTCATTATTTCCGGGCCGGCTGAAGCCAGCACTGATATGTATTATCGCATCAACAGCATCATTCCGAACTTGCAGCATGAACGGGATTATACGATCGAAGAAAAAACCAAAACGGTGACGCTGACGGATGAAGGCAATGCGAATGTGGAAAAACAGCTTGGAGTTGAGAATCTCTATGACATGAAGCATTTAAGTCTTGTGCATCATGTCATTAAGGCATTACAGGCTCATGTATTGTGGAAACGAGATGTGGACTACGTCGTCAAGGATGGTGAGGTCATTATTGTTGATGAATTTACCGGACGACTGATGCCTGGACGTCGATGGAGTGACGGGTTGCATCAAGCTGTGGAAGCCAAAGAGGGGGTGAAGATTGCGAATGAAAATCAAACCCTGGCGTCCGTCACGTTCCAAAACTTTTTCCGCATGTATGAAAAGTTAGCCGGGATGACTGGAACGGCGGACACTGAAGCTGCGGAATTTGCCAAGATTTATAATTTGGATGTCAATGTCATTCCCACCAATCGTCCGATGGTCCGTATTGACTATGCTGATGTGGTTTTTCGAACGGAAAAAGAAAAATTCAATGCCATTGCCGACGAAATTAAGGAATTTCATGACCGCGGGCAGCCGGTGTTGGTGGGAACGATTTCGATTGAAAAGTCAGAACGTCTTTCGACGCTGTTGAAGCATCGTGGGATTCAACATAATGTCTTGAACGCCAAGTTTCATGAGAAAGAAGCTGAAATCATTGCTTTGGCCGGCCAAAAAAGTGCCGTAACATTGGCGACGAATATGGCCGGTCGCGGAACGGATATTCTCTTGGGTGGCAGCCCTGAGGCGTTGTTTAAGCAGCAGGTCATTTATAAAGAT
>BQIY01000184.1 GCA_021604265.1 Nitrospirales bacterium | reverse complement strand
GGAACTCCGCCACATGTACGTTGACAATTGTGCGATGCAGCTTGTGCGAAATCCGAAGCAGTTTGATGTGATCGTCACCACGAATCTGTTTGGTGATATTCTCAGTGATGAAGCGGCGATGCTTACCGGGTCCATTGGCATGCTGCCTTCAGCCAGTATTGGCTCGACTGTGGGGATGTTCGAACCGATACATGGCAGCGCACCAGATATTGCCGGGAAGAATATGGCCAACCCGATCGGAACCATTGCATCTTTAGCCATGATGTTGAATTATTCCTTTGATCTTTCCAAAGAGTCTGAACTGATTGAGGAGGCGATTCAGATGACGCTCGATCAAGGCTTTCGCACGAAAGATATTGAAGGTGCGGGTACAACGCTTTTGGGAACGAAGGAAATGGGCGAGACCATTCTTCAGAACTTAGGGCGGTTATAAGATGATTGATTCCATACAATCTGGACACATTGGAACGATTGCTGGAGTTGGTGAACCAGGTGGGACAGGTGACGGAGGCGCATCGACCAAGGCGTCCGTCAATGAACCGAAAAATGTGGCCTTTGATCACCTTGGTAATCTCTATGTGATTGATTCTGAAAATCATGTGATTCGGAAAATTGATCGCAAGAACGGTCTCATTTTTACGATTGCAGGAGATGTGCGTGAATGTCAGCAAGCCACGGTCGAACCTGAGTCTGTCGCAGCCGAGACAACGGCTGAACCTGAAGATCTGTTGGCTGATTTAGCTGATAATCCGGCTGGCGCGTATGAGCATACCCCGGATCTCAGTGGGACAGTCCGATATTGGGGAGGGAAAGCACCAACGGAAACACGTTTTGATGGCGATGGCGGACCGGCGTCAGAGGCCAAGCTCAACTTTCCTTCAGGAATTGCTATTGATGAGACAGGGGTCATGTATATTGCTGACACCTTGAACCATCGTATTCGAAAAGTTGATCCAGCGACCGGAAAAATTCAAACGATTGCGGGAACAGGGCGA
Source organism: Nitrospirales bacterium (assembly GCA_021604265.1). Next base: position 4,557 of record BQIY01000184.1, on the reverse strand, counting down.
GCCAAATGGACGGGCGATGACGGACCTTCTCAAGCCGCCACCCTGAACGAACCTGTGGCATTGGTGATTGATGGGAAAGGCCGGCTGTTTGTTGCCGATCAGAGCAATAATCGTGTCCGTATGATTGATACGACAACCGGAATGATCACGACTGTTGCCGGCATGGGAGAGGCGACCTATAACGGTGATGACATGCCGGCAATTGAATCTGGTCTCGCCGGGCCGAGCGGGTTAGCGTTAGATACCGATGGGAATTTATTGATTGCCGATACGTTTAACAATCGAATTCGCAAGGTGAACCTGGAGTCGGGGGGCATTGAAACCGTTCTGGGGAATGGCCAGGCCTTTAGTTATCAGCCTGGAGTCAATGGAGGTGAACTGTCTGTGGCCAGACCCTACGGCATAGCCTTTGATCAGAATGGCCATTTATTCATTACGGATTCTGATAACCACTTGCTCAGAAAGTGGAATCCTGTTGAAAACACGATGATGGTCGTGGCTGGGGCGGGAGTAGCTCAATTTTCGGGTGATGGCGATCTGCCTCAAAAAAGCAGCCTTAATTTCCCTTTTGGTGTTGCAGTGGATCAGGTTGGGAATATCGCCATTGCGGATACATTTAATCATCGAATTCGTTTGATTGCCGTGTAAGCATGATTCACGGAATAATTTCATGAGAGTACAACGGGTTTCTTTTTCCATAACATAGGTTGTGCGCAAAGGTTTGAGCTGTTGGTGATGTCTACTTTTGTGATTACTCCTTCAGTCTTTCCGCTGTTTGGCTTGTTTTTGAATAATGAAAGTAGGATAACATATTAAATTTAAAATAGATTTTGAGATTTCCGTCGTTTGCGGGGCGTAGCCATGTCACTCAACGGCTAGAAAGATAAATGGTTTATGAAAAAAAAGTCTGCCTATCACGTCGCAGTTGTCGGAGCTACTGGAGCGGTGGGTACCGAAATGCTTCGTATTCTTGAAGAGCGGAAATTTCCGGTTGATCAGGTGCTTCCCTTGGCTTCAGCACGTTCGGCTGGTGAAAGTGTCTCATTTCATGGTGAAGACCTCACGGTCAAACTTTTAGAAAAAGATTCCTTCACAGGAATTGATATTGCCCTCTTTTCTGCCGGCGCGGACACGAGCAAGGAATTTGCGCCTCTGGCCGTCGACGCTGGAGCGATCGTGGTGGATAATAGTTCGGCTTGGCGTATGGATCCGCAGGTTCCTCTGGTGGTTCCGGAAGTCAATGCTCATGCGCTTGAGTGGCATAATGGAATCATTGCCAATCCTAATTGTTCGACGATTCAGATGGTGGTGGCCCTGCAGCCGTTGCATAAAGCGGTGTGCATTAAACGGGTGGTCGTGACGACCTTTCAGTCTGTTTCGGGTACGGGCAAGGATGCCATGGAAGAACTGGCTGACCAATCTCGCAAACTTATGAGTTTACAGGAACCCAAGTCAGCAGTGTATCCCCATCATATTGCGTTTAATTGTCTTCCTCACATTGATGAATTTTTGCCGTCTGGTTACACCAAAGAAGAAATGAAAATGGTCCATGAGACACAAAAGATTATGGAAGATGCGATGCTTCAAGTGACCGCGACCACGGTACGGGTGCCGGTGTTTGTCAGTCATGCGGAGTCGATCAATATTGAAACCAAGGGGCAATTAACGGCCAATGAAGCACGGGCGATTCTGTCTGAAGCCCCGGGCGTTCAAGTCTATGACGATCCTTCGCATCAGATCTATCCACTGCAAAAAGATGTGGCAGGAACTGATGCGGTCTATGTGGGGCGTGTGCGGGAAGATGAGTCGATCGCCAATGGATTGAATTTATGGGTAGTCGCCGACAATCTTCGAAAGGGAGCCGCGTTAAATGCCGTACAGATTGCCGAGGAACTCATTCGGTGAGAGACGCGTATGGATTTCAGTGGACTAGGAAAACTACTGGTGCTGATGGGGCTGTCGATCGCGGCTCTTGGGGTGCTGTTCATTCTACTGAGCAAGTGGCCTCTAGCCGGAAGTAGTTGGTTTGGACGATTACCTGGTGATATTCTCGTTAAACGTGAAAATTTTACCTTTTACTTTCCGCTTGCGACGAGTGTGTTGATTAGTGTGGTCGGCAGCTTTCTTGTGTATCTTTTTATGAAACGTTAATGTCGCAATCGGTGAGGGTAAAAGGGGTGAATGATGAGACGCGTGGTTTAGGTTTGAAAAAACATCTGATTGGTCTTGAGGCATGGACCATTGGATGTATCTGCGCCATCTGCACTATTTGGCCAACGTCAAGCGTTGCCTCCGAAAACATTCGTGTAGCATTGGCTGACAACGCCACACGTGTGGTGATCTCATCCTCCCATCCCATTACACTTCGGTTCCCATCTGGTCCACGTGTCGTTGAATCCAAATCTTTGGTCGTCAAGTCAGAACGACGAGGGTTAAACATTAATGGACGTCCACTCGCATTTCAGAAGATATTTGTTCGAACGTCGAAAGGCGACTTGAGACTTTCTGTTCAGTCGTCCAAGCCCGGCACTGGAAACACCACTCGTCAATGGGTCTTGAACGGCCGCGTAGAAATCCAACGGCGTCAAGCAAACCTTCTCGTTGTTAACCAAGTCGATGTTGAAACGTATGTCGCCGGGGTCGTGACTGGTGAAATTAACACGAGTTGGCATGCTGAGGCGTTGAAAGCGCAAGCTGTTGCGGCACGAACCTATGTCTTATATAAAAAAATGATGAATCAGCAGCAACCCTATGATGTGGTCTCAAGTGTTCAAGACCAAGTCTTCCGGGGGCAAGGCCAGGTGAATGCGAAGGTTGAAGCTGCGATCCGAAGTACAAGAGGTCAAGTGATTACCTATGATCGCCATCCCATTCTTGCGGCCTACTCATCGACGGCGGCAGGTCCCACCGAAGATGCCTCGTATGTGTGGGATGTGGATGTGCCCTATTTGAAAGGCGTGGAATGTCCATTCGATGACTTGTCTCCTCGGTATCGTTGGCGGGTGGCGGTTTCGTTGGAAACGTTAGAACGTCAGTTTCAACAACTCGACTATTCAGTTGGCACCATTGCCACCATTACTCCGTTCAGCCGGACGCCGTCTGGAAGAATTGACCAAATCCGTATCTTGCATTCTCATGGTCAACTGATTCTTCGCGGACAAGATTTTCGTCGTGTCGCCGGATATTCCACGATTCTCAGTACACAATTTCAGATTGAACATATGGGCCGGGAACTTATTTTAGTGGGAAAAGGTTCTGGGCATGGTGTGGGGTTGTGTCAGTGGGGTATGAAAGAAATGGCTGAATTAGGGTATTCGCATGAAGCCATTGTGCGATATTATTATCCGGGAACAGAGTTGTTAGCTCTGTCCCAAGTAAACTTGTCTCCTCCTGTCCTTCATTAACTGTTGGTACGTTGCTTGAGCCTATGCAGCTTACTGACTTTCAATTCCCATTCGATCCGTCCCTGATTGCTTCCCATCCGGTTCGTCCTCGTGATCATGCAAAGTTGTTAGCCGTTCCGAAAGGGCAGGGGCCATGCTGCGACGCGCATATTTTTGATCTTCCTAATTTGTTGCAGTCTGGCGACTTAGTGGTGGTCAATGATACGCGTGTGATTCCCGCTCGCGTATTCGGCACCAAGCTGCCAAGCGGCGGAAAAGTCGAGTTGCTGGTGCTTCGGTCGTTGGGGCTCGATCAATGGGAAGTCTTGTTAAAAGGCAAAGTGCATGTTGGTCAACGGATTCGTCTAGAAGGAGATGCTGAGGCCGTTGTTGAGGAGCGGAGTCAGGATCGAACCGTTGTGTCGATTAAGAGTTCTCTATCGGGACGTGAGTTGTTACAGCATGTTGGCCAGATGCCGCTGCCGCCCTATATCAAACGTCAACCGACGGATGATGATCGGGAAGATTATCAGACCATGTTTGCGCAAACAGAGGGAGCGATTGCGGCTCCCACGGCAGGCTTGCATTTTACGCCGCAATTGCTCACGGCCTTAACAGAGAAAGATATTCACGTGGCGCATATTACGCTGCATGTCGGGGCGGGGACATTTCGGCCCGTGACCGTATCAAAGGTTGAGGAACATCGCATGGAACCTGAGTGGTTCTGCATACCGGAAGCCACTGCTCAGGCGATTGCCCGTGTAAGGCAATTTGGTGGACGGGTTGTGGCTGTGGGAACGACGGTAACGAGGAGTTTAGAGTCGGCAGTTGATACAGAGGGAAATGTTTGTGCTCAGGAAGGACAGACCAATTTGTTTGTGACGCCCGGTTATCGGTTCCAAGTGGTTGATGCCCTGATGACCAATTTTCATTTGCCGGGGACCACTCTCCTCATGTTGATCGCCGCCTTTGCCGGGTTAGAGCAATCACGAACGGCTTATGCATATGCTGTGAAAGAGCGGTATCGCTTTTACAGCTATGGTGATGCGATGCTTATTCAGTAGCGTCGCTTGTTGCTCGCAGGAGACGTTTTTAAATTGGTTTTTACGAGATACGATTCACGCTTGCGCGCCGAAGCGCTTCCGACCGTCGTAGTCAAGAGGCTGCTATGGTG
>BQIY01000183.1 GCA_021604265.1 Nitrospirales bacterium | reverse complement strand
TCCGATTTCGGCAACAAGCGGTGCGAGGGTGCTTGAGCCGGTAATGACCAGTTTGAAATGATCAGAAGTCGTTGCTGATGAATCCTGACAGGCGGAGAGGGTCAGAAGGACGAACGTGAGCGTGAAGAACTGTGTGACGAATGCGAGCATCAGCTATGTCCGTTTCTTGAATTGAGTCGGAAACGAGAGCTGACAGCATCCGAGATCGAGGGCATTGGCCGCTGTTGACATGACGACATCAGGCGCGAGTTGATACCGTACGGTTTTCCCTTTTCGAACGGATTGCACCAATCCCGCTTCTCGTAGGTGAGCTAAGTGGTGTGACAGAAGGCTTTGTTCTATATCTAAAAGACTCATGAGCTCACTGACGAGTTTTGGCTGATCCAGTAACGACTCAAGCACCGCCAGGCGGGTGGTATCGGCGAGAGCCTTGAGTTTTTCGGCACACGTAGGGGCGTGAGTCTTCATGAATATGACGTCTTTCTATTTCGCCAGTTGTTACATGAAAAATCATTCATATAAAAGATTTTGTAGATGATATGTTTGGTTAAGTCAACTAGAATACAGTCTTACTTGCTTCCTCAATTGAGGGAGTTGGCTAGATCTCCTACGCAAGAGCCGGTCGAGGAGGGGGCGTAAGAAGGTGATCGCAAATTTGAGTAGACGGGCGAGAAGAAAATTATTAAGGACGAAGGATGTCTTCTGGCATCGACTGGGGAAGGGGGGCTGAGTTATGTCGACCGTCGGACAACTCATGACAAAAGATGTGAGTACCATTTTCGAGCAAGCCAGTATTCACGAAGCAGCCAATCTCATGCAGCAGCAGCGGATTGGATCGCTACTTGTTCAGAAGGGGAAAGACTATTCCGGCATCATTACAGAGACTGACATTGTTCGCGGGGTTGCCGAGCAACGTGATATGACGCAACTGACGGTGCAGGCGCTCATGTCCAGTCCCATTATTACCGTCACCCGAACGCTTTCTCCTCAATATGCTCGTGATCTCATGGCTGACCGTCATATTCGTCACTTAGCCGTGACGGAAGACGAGAAAATTGTGGGTGTCATATCCGTTCGAGATCTCTTGGCTTATTTCAAGACCGTGGCCAAAAATTTGGAATAGGATACGGTGACCACACGAAAGCCTATAGCGGGTGACGCTATAACCAGAGTCGGCCGTTGGACTCTGTCGTTAAACCTTTATTGAGGTCAATAAACTTCTCTATTCAATGGGGTTTAGGTCGCGGTGCGACTCATCTCCTTGATGATCCGGTCTTATCATCTTCCCTCGGTCCACTTCCTTGGCGAACACGCGTTCGCGTGATCTTCCGTGTTTAGGGGTTGAGATTTTCCAAGAATATCCCGACATAAAGATTATGTCGGTGAACAGTAAAGAACGAAACCCATCTTGTCAGAACAGAACAAGACTATTCATATTCTAGGAGAAGTGCGATGAGTCAACCAGAGTTGGAGTCTGTTTGGGAGTTAGTGAGTCGTGTGTGTAAGTCTCACCCGTGGCATGGAGTGCCCATCGGGTCTGAAGCCCCAAGAGTCATTACCGCATATATTGAAATTGTGCCAAGCGATACGTTGAAGTATGAGTTGGACAAACAGACGGGACATTTAAAAGTCGATCGCCCTCAACGTTTTTCAAATATTTGCCCATCGCTCTATGGCCTCATTCCTCGAACCTGCTGCGGAAAAGAGGTTGGAACGTTATGCGCCAGTCGGACTGGTCGGCCGGATGTTGTCGGGGACGGTGATCCGCTTGATATTTGTGTCATTGCAGAAAAAACGATTACCCATGGCGATGTCCTTTTAGAAGCCAGGCCCATAGGCGGGTTGCGCATGATTGACGGCGATGAAGCCGATGACAAAATCATTGCCGTGATGAAGGGAGATGTGGTTTACGAAGATTGGCATGAAATCGAACAGTGTCCGCCTGCATTGATTGAACGACTCAAACATTATTTTCTCACCTATAAAGATATTCCGGGTTCAACTCACCGTCACTGTGAAATTGCCGAGGTGTACGGGAGGGAAGAAGCCTATGAAGTGATTCAGCGAAGTCAAGAAGACTACCTGCTCGAATACCCCAGTATAGAAGCCCTGTTGACCTCACCTCTCTGACCCTGATTTTCCGCCTGCAGATACGGGGGACTGACCGTCACGATTCGATTGTCAGTCCATCCGGCATTTATCTTGCCGTCCGAGTATGTGACTGTTCCCTTCTTCCTTCACCCCGTGTCTAAATGATTGACGTTTTCACTCACGTATTGGGTAGACAACATTGTATCAGTTGGCGGTTTATCGTTTCGGTCTTACTGAAACGGCTATCGGCTTGCCAAATTCATCTGAAGATCCTACGCTTAGCCTAAGTTTATTAAGAACCGCTCATCAGCATGATTTTTGCGTGAATGGCGGAGAGTGGTAGAATGCCTTATTCATAATATTCTTACGAGAAGTATGACCGAATGGAGGACCCTCAATATGAAGCCTATTTCCTATGTTCACATTGGTGTTCTTGTTGTCTCACTCTTTCTCTTGTGGGGATGTGAAGACGCACCTCAAACATCTCTTTCGGAGACTCAGCAAGCGTTAGAAGATGCTCGGAAGGCTGGCGCTGCGGGAACCGCACCTCACCTATTCGGCCAAGCCGAGACCCTGTTTCAACAGGCTATGGATGAGCTTCAGGTGCAAAATGATCAATTTGGAATATTTCGCGATTACTCCAAGGCTCAGGATCTGTTAGCGCAGGCTAAGGTGGCCGCTATCGAAGCCAAGAATACAGGGCAAGCGCAAGCGAGTCTTCAACCTAAGGGAGTGGCAGAAAATACTGATGCCGAAAAAGAGGAGATCGTTCTTGCCATCAAGGAAGCACGGGGTATGGTGAGGCAGGCGAGCGACCTTTTGGCGAGGGCTCCGGAAGGCAAGGATGTCGAGTTGGTGCTGCAGATCATGGAAATTGATCTTCGTTCGGCTGAATCAGCATTGGCTGAAATACCCAAAGACATTACGCCTGAAGACTATGGGGGAGCACGTGAAAAAGCCGAGTCAGCAATCAATGTCGCTTCACGAGTGCGTGAACAAATTCTTCAGGCGATCGAAAAGGCCGAACGTGAGGGATCGTAAGAAAGTTGAAGGCATAAATAATCCGGGTGTCACCATTACGTGGGCGAGCCTGTCATGAAGCAAGTAAGCTGCGTCAGCTTTGTGGTGTAAGCGAGAACGGGGATAATTATGTACCGAATCCTAGGTTGGATCGAACGGACCAATTGGCGCACGGTGTTGACAATGGGGTTTATGTGTTCGTGTACGTTGTCGCTGGTCTTTGCCGGTACCCTGAATGATTCGGTCGATCAGTCGAGTGTGGTGAACATCCCGTCTGAGCAGGCCGTCGAGTCATTGAGGGGAAAGTCTTCGCACTCAACGACGGTTCGACGTTCTCAACATCCTGTCAGGGAAGTGTCGCCGGCCTCATCAACGTCCCTCGCCCCTCATCTGCCTGCTACGTCAGGAATGGATGAAGAGATTTCGCTCCTTTTAGATCTGTCCCAGAATCTTTTGTTGGTGATGAAGGGTGAGCGAGTGATTCATACGGCTTTAGCCGCGACGGGAAGCGGAAAAGTCTTGCATGATCCCAAGAATCCCTCGCGAACATGGACATTTAAGACGCCCAAAGGAAGTTTCACCATTCAGAATAAACTGAAAAATCCGGTCTGGATCCGGCCTGACTGGGCGTTTATTGAGAAGGGTGTTCCTGTCCCAACGACGAGCGAACATCGTTTGTTGCCGAACGTGTTAGGTGACTACGCCCTTGGATTTGGTAACGGCTATTTTATTCACGGGGCCTTGTATACCTATTTGCTGGGCTTTAATGTGACGCATGGATGTATCCAACTCGATGATGATGATTTAGAATATATTTTTGAGACTGTTCCGGTTGGAGCGACATTAGTGATTGTTTGAGTTCATTGTGTTGGTGAGTCGTGCTATAGGGCCATTATGAGTATGCATCGTGCTGCCCACCAAGACTCTCGTGTGCTGGTCTTTAGGCCCTGGAGAAAATTATGCAGAAACTTTTAGATGGTCTTCGTACTTTTCAACGTCAGGTCTTTCAGGAAAAACAAGCATTATTTCAAACATTGTCTCGTCAACAAGAACCACGGGCATTGTTTATTACTTGCTCTGATTCACGGGTTGACCCGACACTCCTGACGCAGACAGACCCTGGAGATTTGTTCATACTTCGGACGGCCGGCAATCTTATTCCAACCTATGGGGCGGCGATAGGCGGAAGTACCGCAACTGTAGAATATGCGCTTACGGTCTTGAATATCAAAGATGTGATTGTCTGTGGGCATACCGACTGCGGGGCAATGAAAGCCTTACTCCACCCTGAACATCTCGAGAGCCTGCCGGCTGTGAAGGTGTGGCTGCAACAGGCTGAGACCACTCAGCGAATCATGGATGACCATTTCCAGCACCTCTCGGGAGATGAATTATTTGTGGCCACCATCAAGGAAAATGTGGTTGTACAGCTTGATCATTTGCGTACGCATCCAGCTGTCGCGACAAAGTTGAAAGCAGGTGACCTTCGACTACACGGATGGGTCTACTCTATCGAAGCCGGTACGGTCTGGACCTATGACTTCGAGAAAAAAGAGTTTGTCGAATTGCCGTAAACGGACTCCGCAGCGATTGCTGTTTCTCGTCGATGAATGTTAGCCGACACGCTTGAGGGTGTTTTTATCTGTATGGTGAAAAATGTCTGCTTGTCCTAGAATTTGCAGTTGCGTGTCTTCTTCGTAACTGAAGCTGTTGTCAGTAAGGATCGTCACTGCCAGATCGTATCGTACGGTCTTGGCATTTTTGTCCAGATAGCGATTGGAAAGAATGCCGTAAGTCGATGAACCTGCTTCAGCCAGCATCGTAAACGATTTTGAGTCCGGTTCTGCTGTTCCGCCAGCTTCTACCGCCACGCCTCGTGGAACAATAAAACAACGCAAAACCTGTTTCGCCTCAGCATCCCACAACCAATACCCGACTTCTTCATGAAAGGGGTTTTCTTCACCGAGTGGCCAAGCCGTGGTACGGTATCTTAACGCATAGAGGGTTTGTATGCCATTGACCACAGGTCCAAATGGGTCAAAGGTGATCTGTTCCCGAAAGGGTGTTTCCTTCTGGCCTTGTGTTCGTGATGGCGCAATGTCGATTCCTTGATCGCCCTCCCATGTTCCGGCAAGAGGTCCTAAGGGGCCGAGGTTTCGAATTAATTCTGCATCTACCATTTCCATCATCTCCTTGTTTGTGGAACGTTCATCAAATATTTCTCTGGGATGCTGTTTCAGGTCCGAATGTTCTCACTCAGGACGTCCAGACTCGGAAGGATTGCATCCAGCGCAGGCTGCAAAGAATGGCTCCAGCTAATTTGGGGACGCTGAGCTGAATGGGCCGTGTCTTCATGCAGCGCAAAACATAGTCTGTCGCTTGCGCTATGCTCATCATCAAGGGTTTGCGTGCGGCCCCCGGGAGTTTCGTATCAACATACCCAAAGCGAATGTTGGTCAC
>BQIY01000182.1 GCA_021604265.1 Nitrospirales bacterium | reverse complement strand
CGTTTACGTATCGTCGCACGCTCTCTGAAACACTCGCCATTCAATATTCCACCCTGGCAAGCTACAACGATTTCGAGACTATCGAAATCGCCATGAACGAACTGGTCAAGCGCACTCCTGATATTCTCTCTGCAGCTTTGGTCTCTGCAACTGGCGAAACCCTTGCTACAACGTCGCATCATGAGAGTGTGTGGACTCCTCCGGAGAACAACGAATCCACGCTCGATCACGTCCAGATCCCCATTTTCCAAGGCTTGGCGAAATGGGGGATTCTACAAATTCGTTTCCAAGCACACTCAGCTTCTCAATCGACGGAATTTATGGCAGTGCCATGGAGTCGTTTCATCATCTTTGTGGCACTCTTGGGATTCCTGGGATATTACTTTTTCATGAAACGCACCTTACGACATTTGGATCCCTCTTCCGTCGTTCCCAAACGAGTGAAAGCTGCACTTGATAACTTAGAGGAAGGGGTGGTGATCCTCGATACACAGGACCACATAATCCTGGCCAACAGGGCCTTCGTGTCTCAAACAGGAAAAGACCCTTCTGCGTTGCTCGGAACGACCCTAACAGACCTGACATGGTTAACGACTGAAGAAAACCTTACGGAAAAGACTCCATGGGAACTTGCACGTATTCAGAATTGTCCGCAAACTGGCATCCCGCGTGTACTGTCAGTCTCCCAGAGTCTCCTTAGAAAATTGCTGATTAACTGCTCTCCGATTACCGACGATCATGGGAAAGTGACGGGCATGCTCGTTTCGTTCAGTGATGTGACGGAATTAGACAAGGCCAATGCCCAACTGGTGAATGCCTTACACACCTTACAAGAAGCCCAAGATGAAGTGCTGAAGAAAAACGAGGAACTTGAACGACTGGCGACACGTGACCCGCTCACCGGATGTTTCAATCGCCGTGCCTTTTTTGAAAAATTCGAGCAGGCGTTTGTCTCGGCAAAAACCAATGGCACGACACTGAGTTGCATTATGACTGACATTGATCACTTTAAATCATTTAATGATCGATACGGCCATGCCCTTGGAGATCAAGTCATTCAGGTTGTGGTCAAAACGATGAGCGAATGTATTCGACCAACTGATGTGATTGGTCGATACGGCGGGGAAGAGTTTTGTGTGATTTTGCCTGAGGCTGACCGTACGGTGGCCATGAGAATCGCTGAACGCATGCGCCAAAAAGTTGAGCTAGAAAGTGGAGCAAAAATTCGAACCACGTCAGGCATATGTATTAAGTCCAGCTTTGGAGTCTCATCGATCAATTCGGACCTCGTTGATCCAGCGGAACTCGTTGATCATGCGGACAAAGCGTTATACGGGGCAAAGGAAGGTGGAAGAAATCAGGTAGGGTATTGGAATCACCTGCAACAGATTGCCGAATTGCCATCTCCTCCAGTCACTGTTGCGTGAGTTAGATCAAATTGGAGGATTTCTATCCGTTAGGCTGCATGACCTATGGTTGGGGACATCATTTCAAGCATGAGCGTCAAGTCTTCTTGCGCACAGTCAATCTGTTGAGCCATTTCTTCATCGGTCATTTGCTGGAGTTCAGGCGCCTGAATCATCATCCACTGCCTCCAACATTCTCTCGGTAATTCCACAAGCTGACATTCCATCACCACCCCGGCCATATGAAGAATCTCCAGTTCCAATGTGCGTTCTGGAGCCTCTGACAGATTCATATGATATCGGGTTGCTTGTTGATAGTTGATGGGAAGATGCCATTTCGTTAATAACCGCGCTCCGACTTCCGCAGCATCGAATCCCATTCTCTCCTGCTCAAGTGCGGGACGCATGAGACCCTCTGCCTTGGCTTGCATGAGAAATTCGGAAGCTAGATCAGGCAATTTGAGATACCACACCAAATGCCCGATATCACTCAGCAATCCTCCGACAAATAACCGTTCGCTATCAACAAGACTACATGTTCTTGCCAATGTTCGGGCAAGCAGTCCACGTTCAACGCAGCATTGCCAAAATGTTTTCATATCCATAACCGCTGGGGTGATCTGAGAAAACGTGGTGGCTAATGAACTGGCGAGCACCAGATCATGAATAGGCTGCATCCCCAAAATACTGGCAGCGCGCGAGACCGATTCGATCTTTCCGGACAGCCCGTAAAAAGGACTGTTGACTAATTTCAAAACTCGAGCGGTCATTACGGGATCAGCTGACAGTGCCTTCGCAAACTCAAGCATTGAGGCCTTCGGATCCTCGATCACATTCCGTATTCGAAGATAGACCTCAGGCAACGTTGGCAGATCCTCACAGTCTTGTATGAGTTCTTCGACCGTCATCATGTTTGCTTTTTAGAACCTTGCGCCTGGTTTTTACAGCCCTAGCAGGACACGTTCACCCTCTACTGAACAGATCGGCCATTTCAGTAGATCCCTTAATGGAAATAGGAGACAGGAGACCTAAAACGTGAGAGCAAAAACGGAGGGGGAAGAACGTGAATCGTCAAAGAAAAGCTAAAAACCCCTTCTTCGCGAAAGACAAGACATGGTCTGTTCTTCCACGAGATACGTTCTTCTAGTTCGCCGCATCGGCCCGCTGTAAGGCTCGCATCAATACGGGATCGCTCATGGCCACTTCGCTCAAGGCATCCATGATATGCACATCCTTCGACTTTACAAGCGCTTTGGCTTTTGAGTACTGACGCGCATTAAACCGGGCAACCGAAGGTTGCCCATTGATGATCTGGCAAGCCAGGACCCCTCCAGCCTTCAGTTCACAGGTTCCCCCGTGATCCAGCAAGGTCCGCGCTTCAGCCTGACCCACTCCATGAAATTGTGAGAAATCTTCCAGACCGCTTGTTTCAACAAGCTTTCCATCAGGCATCACGCACTTTCGCTTAAAGTGCTGCGACCAGTCTTTGCGAAAATCAATGTATTTCACATCACCGCCACGCACAACCGATAACTCTAATTTGGCATAGTCGAGTCCAAGATTTTTTTGTTTCAATCGTTCTGTTAATTCTTCTGGAAGTGTTCGATAAAAGACACGGACGGCCGCCTCCTCCATCGAAAGCCCCCAGCTCTGGCGTAACTGCTCCGCATCCGCATACTGTTCAAGATCTAACACCCACGTTTGCTTTGGGTCTTCTCCCGCTGCATCAACCTTGCAGACAAAGAGCCCTTTGGTCACCAATGCGCCGGCTTGAGGATATTCGTACATTCCGCCATCCGTTAAGAGTTGCGTCATCGTATCCAGAGGGATCTCGTAACTTTCAGACAAGACTCTGGCATGGGCCGAGAGATCCTCAGGCTCCGTCATGGCACAGACCATGACATTTCCCGGCGGATCATGATCGGTATAGTTTTCAAGAATATTATAGAGAATAGGTAATTTTTCTTTTTTCAGCGAACGTTTCTTTACCTTAAACATCAGAATAGACTCCTCGTTGAAGCTCGAAGATTCGGTTGTTCAGATTTGCATTTCCTCATGACCCAATGGTACAAGAATGGCCGTTTTCATCACAATTGTTCTTGCATTCTATTGTATGATGTCAAAGCACGATCTTCTTCAGACCTTCCATACGACCAACGCCTTCCAATGGAATGAGCAAACCGGGTTTCGGCTCGCATCGGGACGGACCAGCCCCTTTTACATTGACTGTCGTATTGTCTTATCTCATCCAGGGCCCCGTCACCTCGTGGCGAAACTGACGTATGAGCATCTCCAACATGTCGCGTTTGACCTTGTTGGCGGACTTGAGATTGGCGCCATCCCACTCGCGACCTGCATTTCAGATTATGGCTACGCGACTCCGTCTCGCCGAGAATGGCGAACATTTGTCGTCAGAAAACATGCGAAGGATCATGGCCTTGGGAAATTGATTGAGGGAACCTTCTCCTCCGGAGAAACAGCACTCATCGTTGATGATGTCTTCACAACCGGAGGATCGCTGATTAAAGCTGCAGACGCCGCAAGAGATGCCGGTCTTGTCGTCACCCATGCCTTAGTCATTGTCGATCGTTCAGAACAAGAAGGCCAAGAACGTCTCAAAGAGCACGGTATTCAATTGGTCCGGCTTCTTACCTTGGACGACTTGAAAAATACTCAACCGACTTGAGCGCTCATCAAAGCACTGGATGAGGTCGGTCTTGCCTGACAGTTAAATTCAATGCCCCACCAATTTTCGGTCACCACATCTGTCCCTGCCACGCCTTCAACCACTCGCTTTCGTCCACGAGTCGGCCCTTCTCGTCGTATGAGATACGAACCATGGCAATACGCACGGATCTGATGCAAGGCATCCGTTCGATTCGGCGACAGTAAGTGACCGTCATGATTGTGGAAAATATATTGGACCATTCCTCCTCCCTCGTCATTTGGATGAAGAAGAACCCCGCCCCCACAACCTAGCAGTCCGCCAATTCCAAAGACGATTCTCAGCAAACTTGACCAACGCTTTACCAAGAGCATAAGATTTTTACAGGACGTTGAAGATTTTAAATACACAAACGTATGAAATGACAAGTCAACGTTAATGGCGCACATGAGTATACCGTGGCATACGCGACTAATAAAGGAGACCTCAACATGAATCAGGTCAAAACCCTCATCATCGTCCCTCTGACATTCTTTGTCATCTTGGGATGGAGCCTCACGAGTTTTGCGGCCCAACCCTATGTACTCAATGTGCAACAAGTAAAGGCCGGGCTTGACAAAGTCTCGGACCCCTTGCAAAAAGGGTTTGTCCTCGTTGACGTAAGAACACCAGAAGAACATCAGGAAGGGTTCATCCCGGGAACCGACTTCAATATCGACTATCGTGAACTACCACAACGCTATCGAGACCTTGAGGCGAGACTCGAAGATCATATTGTTGTCTATTGTCAAACTGGACACCGCAGCAATATTGCCGCCAATACCTTAATGGGGCTGGGATATAAACATGTATATAACGTTGAAGGGAGTATGAATGCGTGGCAGAAAGCCGGCTATACAGTTGAATATCCGCGATGAGGAAAACTCATTGCATCTCGCTCATAGTCATGAAGCAACAGAGACATTAGGATGGGACGAGCCCATCTGTTTCTTCCATTACTTTTGAATAAATCCCATCAAATTCTTGGTGAATTTCGCGAAAGGCTGACAGCAATTGAGGATCGAAATGAGACGGTCTTGTTCGATCATTCCCGTTCAACATCAAATCGCATGTCTTCTTGTGAGAGAAGGATGGTTTATACGGCCGCTTACTTCTCAACGCATCGTAGTGGTCTCCTAACATCACGATGCGCCCGGTGAGAGGAATTTGTTCTCCCTTGAGTCCATAGGGATACCCGCTCCCATCCCATCGTTCATGATGGGTAATTGCCACTTCCCTAGCCATCTTTAACAATGGGGAGGATGAGCCCGACAACAAACTCGCACCCAATGTCGGGTGCGTCTTGATCATATCCCATTCTTCTTCCTCTAACGGACCCTTTTTTCCTAATACGGCATCAGGGATACCAATTTTCCCCACATCATGCATGGGTGCTGCAGCAAATAGTTGAGCTGCGGCTTCTTCGCTCCAACCAATGCATAACGCCATGGTTTTTGAATAATGGCTC
>BQIY01000181.1 GCA_021604265.1 Nitrospirales bacterium | reverse complement strand
CACCCGATCAACTATAGAATCGGTCACAAGCACCGTAGCCTTAAGCAAGGGAACCTTAAACGGTGGAGAAGAGCCACGTCCTAACGCTCCCAGCTGCGCCACCCAGGGACCGCCACAATTGACGACACACGAAGCCCGAACTTCCATCTGGGCCTGGGTCAGCACATCTTCAGCTTGAACTCCAATCACTGACCCACGATCGACAAGAAGCTTCAACACTTTGACGTAATTAAGCGAATCGGCTCCTTCCTGGTGGGTCGACCGCAGCATTGAAAGAAGAAGGCGCTCGGAATTATGGACTTGCGCGTCATAATAATACGCTCCACCTGTCAAATTTGACTGATTAATGACCGCGCAATGTCCCAAGGATTGCGTGTTCGACATCATACGGCTTGAGGGAAAATTCGCCATCTCAGGCAAATCACGATTTCGATCAAAGGCGATGAAATCATTGGCCAGTAACGCCAGTCGCAGCAAAGACTTCTTCGCCCCAATATGCTGATAGGTCGGAATGAGAAATGGCATGGGTTTCACGAGATGAGGTGCAATTCGGACAAGAGTGCGGCGTTCCTGTATCGACTCTCTCATTCGAGGTAAATTCCCATGTTGCAAGTACCGCAATCCGCCATGAATAATCTTGTGACTATTGCTCGATGTCGCATGACCGAAATCACCTTTTTCTAAAAGAATGACTTTCAAGCCACGGAGTGCAGCATCTCGAGCGACACACACGCCATAAATCCCGCCCCCAATCACCAGCAAGTCATATTCCGTATTCTCGACGTCTTCTAAGGCTCGATTCATATTTTTTCCGTAAACCTCAGGCTAAGAGTGTTCTCCCACGCTTGAAGTCAGAGGGATAGAAAGTCATCTTGTCCGCCAGAATTATCGCATACCATACAGTACGAATTGCCTTTTCAAGAACTTAAAATGTTGCCATACACATCATCGTGTCCCGGAGGAATGCAAGAAAGATGGTAAAGACAAGATAGCGATAGTGACTCGGCAATTTCCCAATCAAGAGACATTTCATGAAATTATAAGACAAACAAAACCGATAAGGATCCAGATTTGGCGGTTATATCTGTGTTTTGATCGTCTCGTTCAGTTTTGAGTTTTTCCAAAGTCCTTCCCGTAAGTAAAGAACTCCGCCTGGTAAAACTGCCAAAACCAACAAAAACCGCAATACTAACGCCAGAGTAAGAATGCTCGTTGGATTAGCTCCTGTCAACGAAAAAAAATAGACAAACGCCCCTTCTTGAACTCCAAGACCTGCAATGGATATGGGTATCATACTAATAAGCAAAATAATCGGAATAAATAAGACATAATACGCGAGATCTACAGATATTCCTAACCCTATGCCGATCAACCAAGCGCCAAAAATGCGAAAAATTTGTATGCAAATAGAGAGGAAAAAAGCCAAAATCAATCGAGCTTTGATTTTTTGGTAATAGAGAAAAGAATGATGTAGCCGAAGTATTAACGCAGTAAATTTGGTCCGTGGGTTCAGTCGTTCTCCAAGCCAAGGGATGACAAAATAACATGCGATGAGACTTCCAATGAACAGAAACAAAACACCCCAAACGACTCGACCAATCGCGAGTTCGTGTACTTCGTCTAATTGAATATTTAAAGACAAAAGACCTATCAAAGCCGATCCAAACAATGATAGAAGCCCTAGGAGTCTTTCCATAAATATCGAAGAAAACGAATCAATCGCCTCAGTCCCTGACTTCATGAGCCCATAACCCTTTAACAATTCGCTGCCAACACTCGAGGGCATGACAAGCCCAACAAATGAACTTTTGAAGTAAATGCCTGCAACCTGGCGAAAACTTACACTCGAAGACGCATCATTAATCAGAAGATACCATCGATAGGCATTCACTAATCGATTGAGGAAAACCACCAACCCCGCACACAGCAGATAGCCGATACTGATGTCATCCAGGCCAGGAACAGCTCCCCAGTCAATCGCTCGAATAAGAACAATCGTGACAACAAGACTTACAATAAGACGAAACCAAAAGGCATAGTTCATTGTTTACTGTCCAACTTTCAAACAAGGCCATCATGCATGCATGACATCGATACATCATCTTAAAAATATGAGCTAGCCAAACACTGTAATATCAAAAAGCTCAATAAAAATTTCGTGACTGTCACAAGTCACGGCAACGAAACCTGCGACACAACCATCGCCACAGTGATATATGGGGTATGTGAAATACTCACAGCAAAGGGAATGGGAACAAACGTTCCCTGTTGAAAATGTTGAAAAATGGGGGGACCTTCATCGCGAGAAAGTAACTCAAAGTGGTTCATTTCTTCGTGAAGGTATAATGGTTGGCATTTTTTGAGCGCTTCTTTAGCACACCAGCGAGCGGCAAAATGCATACGCGGATGTTCTTGTAATAGGCAATACGCAATCTCAACGGATGAGAAGGAGTTTGTATAAAAGTCGTCCTTCCAATAGTCGTCGACTTCTGGGAAGCTATCGACCATCTCAATATCTATTCCACAACTAAGAACAGGTGCCGATCCGATGCGGTTCTCCGCCGATATCACAGAGGGCTTCGCAGTTGCTACTGGCCTGACGTTTAATGATGCACTATCGGCCTCAGCCCCGTTGCTAGAAACCCCGAGAACAGCCTCTTGTAATTCCCCATAGGTTTGGGCTGAATAGACCCCGCGACATTTCACTCCAAGACGATGTCGAATGGCCGCGTCAAGCTTAGCCCGGGCTAAAGAACCTTGCATACGTCTGGTAGACAAAAGAAAGTCTGCATTGACGGCATGAAGATCGGCTTCAAACAGTTCCGCAACGACTTGTTTTAGTTCATGTTCCATACGAATAGCTACCAACCCCGTATGCAGACACTACACAAATACCCATGCTGACCATTTGGCTTCACCATCGGCACCATAAAGTGATCCCAATGGTCAAATTTATCCCACTCTTGAATGTTCCCAAGCGGAGTGAGACAACGCGCACAGCTGAGTTTCTCCACATCTTCTGCCCCTTGATCTTTCGAAATCGGTCCGGCCAGTGCAGCCTCGTACGCTTGAAGGTGGTCACCGAGTTCGCGCAAAAACTTGGCCGCTTGACGTCCCTCGGATACTTGATGATCAAACGCTAAAATCAGATTAAACACACCTTCCCGACTTCCAGGCGGGAAAAACTCTCCACCAACACCCAAGATCGCCGATTGTCCCTGATTGAGAAGTGGGTGAAACGCAAAGACGCCTTCACCTGATAAGTCTGTAACCGTACAGGTTCCGCCCTGAAGATGCGTGTTCGATAGCGTATTCCCGAGATAGGCGATCATCAATTCTTGGATTTCATTGGTGATCTCAGCAATGCTTTTGGTATCCGCCGTCCGGATCACGGGGACCTTTAACCCATGATCCCCATCAACAGCAAAACCAATATTCACGTCATTATAAAAATTTACATGACCATCTTGATAAAACGCATTGAACCATGGATAGTGATGCAACAAACGCGCAACTTCAAAAATAATGACTGCCGTGGCCGAAGCGTTGACCTGTTTACTCTGTTCAACGGCAGCCCGGAGCCCCCTAGTCGGAATAGCCACAGTGATAACGCTCGGCAAGGCATTTTGATAACCCGACGTTAAATATCCAATTTCTGTTCGTTTGCTTTTTGACAGTTTTTCGGTTCGGAATGGTATATCCAAGGCAGGAGTCGGAGAGACAAGGGATCGTGGTCGCTCCCCTCTCAAGACGACTGGCGAGGACGATTGAGATGTCGAAGAAAGTCCTTCACCTAATTCATGGAGAATATCTTCTGTTCTGACGAGGCCTCGACCGGCAAAACGCTCACGCGGAAGACCTCGTTGCTCCAGCAATACGAGGGCTTTTTTCGTAAAGTGCGGCTGAGTGCCCTCCTTTAGATGGACACCTTTTGGATCTTCCCCGTTTTGATGGGTATCCATGGACGATGCTGGAACTTCTGGTGTAGCCGGGAGCTGATTCTCTACCTCACGCCCTTGGTCGTCACCTCGAATAGAACACAACATCGCTCCAACATCGATATCACTTCCTGGTTCAAGTGAATACTCGAGGGTTCCAGCGGCAGGGGCTTCAATTTCCATCACCGCCTTGCTTGTTTCGATTTCAGCAATGGTTTGTCCTTGCGACACGAGATCTCCACTGGCAACAGACCAAGACAGCAGCGTCACCGACTCATCGTTCACATTATCCTGTGGAATAATAACAGGGGTACGATTCTTCATGAATTCATCATCTTTACAGCCATGGCCACCACGTGATGTTCGCCAGGAAGACACTGCTTCTCGAGAGGTCCGCTTGACGGAATTGGATGCTTCGGTGACGAAACTCGACAGACCTGTTGCAATATTTCTGGCTGCCGTTCAGCAATTTGCGCCAACAGTTCAGAGCCAAGAGCGGCAAAATTGATTCCTTCTTCCACTATCAGAAGCTTGCGGGTCGTTTGAAGCGACTCGATCACCGGCCAAGGGTTGAAGGGATATAACTGGAGAGGGCAAATCACTTCACACAGGATCTCATGCTCATCACACAACTCCTGGATTGCACGCTCGACATCGATCAGCATACCGCCATAACACAATACAGTCAGATCAGGGGGATGCAATGGACGTATACGTGTCGTGGGGAATTGATCATGGCTGTGTTCAAGCACAAACCCTCCGGGAACTTGATCGGTAACACGAAGGCCATAGAGTAATTTATTTTCAATGATCACGGTCGGTCGGTCGATGGAGGCAAAAACTTCATCATAGACAAGCCCAGGGTCAAATCGAGAATGCAGAGCCAACATTCGGGTTCCAGGAAGGCCCATAAAATGCTTCTCGATACTTTGACTATGCGTAGGACCATAGCCGCGCTTTCCTCCCATAGGCGTTCGCACGACCAAGGGCACCCGCACTTGATCATTGTACATATACCGAAACTTAGACGCGTGGTTTAAAAGCTGATCGAATGCTAAGCCCAGAAAATCACCAAACATCACTTCACACACGGGCAGTAACCCGTTCAGCGCCAGCCCATTTCCCAATCCCACCAATGCCGATTCACTAATTGGCGTATTTCGCACACGGCCTGGAAATTCTTGGCTCAGATTTTTCGTGACTTTGAACGCTCCGCCATAGGGTCCTTCAATATCTTCACCAATCAAGACAATGTTGTCATTCCGTTCCATATTTCGCTGCAACGAAAGATGAATCGCATTGACCATCCGATCAGTCGATGGAATGTGTGTGGGCTCCCACTCAACAACAGTCGAAGCTGGCTCCTCTTCATGGACCTCACTCATCGCAGAATAGGGCATTGCATCCGATTGCGACACCGCCGCATCAATGCTGATTTGGATCTTCCGGTCAATTTCTTCTATATCCTTAGGATCAGTCTGTTCCCGGAACAGTTCAAGAGGATCTTTCGCCCAGTACTCTTTGACTTCCTCAGGATCACGGTCATCGTCGCCTTTGGAGTGCGCCATGAGCCGATAGGTATCAATTTGCAAAAAGAGTGGCCGGCATTCGTTTCGGACATAATCTACTGACCTGGAGGTCGTAGC
>BQIY01000180.1 GCA_021604265.1 Nitrospirales bacterium | reverse complement strand
CCTCCTTACCAAGGTTGGAATAATTACTCGCAAAAACCCGGCACGATATTCATGATGTCAAAGATTATTAAAGTGTATATGTACTCCTTAATAGATAAAAGAATCAATAGAAACCTGCGAAAATTTTTAAATTTCACTGAGAACCATAGATCATTTATGATCTATGCGGCCGTTTTACAACCATCATTAAGACTATCCGACCATTATCCCCAGGTCCAATACTCAACGTACACCTCTCACATGCTATGAATTTTTGGGGAAATGCTTTGAATAATCATGTTATAGCTCAGCCTGATTGACATAAATAGTTCTTCTTAAAAAAATCTCTTTATCCCATAGCTAAAGGTTATGTTGTCATTTTGTGGAGAGTTATAATCGCCAAGAATTATTCTTGCCGATTTACTTTATAGAAGATTCTGTATCAACTACGTACGTCTCCGATCCCGCCTCAAGAAGACTTATGCCGGCAACTACTCGACAACCTCTTGCATAGTCACCATTCGTCGTATCGCCTCGCTCAGAAGATCCCATGGGCCTAGTGCGTCCAGAGACTTGCCCTATCGCATGCGGAGCACGGTCACCTTAGCTTGCTGATTCAATTACTGGGGGCTTGCAAGACTTGAAACACCTCAATGCATTATCCAATGAAAAGGCCTTAATCCGGTGGGTGGAGAATCTCTATTGGCAACATTTCTGTGGCGAGATGTATCTTCACGCTGCCGATTGATCCGTCGCAGATGGCTCAGCTTTTCCAGAGAATCGGCCCCATTGGCTGCAAATAATTGCTCAAGTTAACGATTGAGGTGGGCCAAGAGACGAAGACCATCCAGCCGAGACACTTGCAACAAGTGACGGTGGATACGACGATGCAGGCAAAGACAGTGACATTTCCGACGGACGCCGGGTTGTATCTGAAAGGGCACCACACGTTAGTACGTCAAGCCAGACATGCAAGACTCCCCTTACGGCCAAACTATACACGCCTCGCGACCCAAGCGTTTGTGCCGCATGAGCGGAATGTGAAAACGAAGCAGGGCATCGAACCCTCTGCTCATTCCTGAAATCTGAGATAAGGTTTTTTCACGAACGACAAAAGAGTCAAACTCATCAACCGAATAAGGTAACAAGGTCGCGTCTGATTATTCTCTGTGTCTGGGTTATACTCAAAACGATCAACCTGAAATTCACATAGTATAGAGAGCTCATCGATATCACCAAAGCCACACCTGCAGCCCTTGAACACAGTGGTGTCCAAAATGGACTTGTTCACCTTTATCCACAAAGCGCAACGGCAGCCATGTTGATTCAAGAGAATTGGGATAACAGTGTTTCCCTCGATGTCGTCAATCTTCTTCGCAAATTGATTCCTTCAGGCATGTGGCTCCACGATGCCCAAGACGGCAATGGTGATTCTCGTCTGAAAGCCGGCCTTGTGGGTCCATCGGAAACGGTTCCCATCATCGATGGCCAACTCAGCTTGTCTCGTTGGCAGAACATTTTTTTCTGCGAATTTGATGGCCCGCGCGCTGATCGACGGGTGGACTGTACGCTGATTCGAGATCACGACGATGAGGGAATAGTCTCAAGGACTTGAATGGTGCTTTATACTGTTAAGATATTGAACCTGGCTACCATTACATGATAGCCAAATGTTGAAGTTGAGGGGGATTGATCGTTTAAGTTTTTGAAATGATTACCTCTTATAATCTGACCTTCCTAACTCTTGCGACCCGACTACGCCACTTTCAAGTCGGGAATCACCTCTGCTATTTTCGTGAAATCACGATCATGATGAAGGAGATAAAGTTTCTGTTCGATCGCGACCTGCGCAATGAGACAATCGATCGAACCTCGAATGGTAATTCCCTCCCGACGACAGCGAAAGTACAGATCTGCCGCTTTTTCATAGCTGCGAACCGGATCGACAGGATGATAAAACTTTTGTGTACCTAAGTAGGTCTGAAGCTGCAAAAAATCTCTCGGAGAATCGGCTCCCTGCAAAACTTCTTGATAAATGAGGCCAGTAATTCCAAATGGAATCTTTCCATCAAGGATTTCTTCAAACTTTCTCACAGCCTGCGTCGATTGATTCCTAAAAAAATCGAGCCAGACAGAAGTATCGACCAAATACATCGTTAGCGCTCACCGACTCGAAGTTTCTTATGGTCGTATCCTCGACGGATTCGAACAGCACCTTTGATCTCCCGAACATCTAGACGACGGTGATGTTCGACAAACTCTTGTAGGGCTTGGTGCACTAACTCGCGCTTCGTTTTCCCTTTTGCATATTTAAAAGCTTCTTGGACTAGCTGGTCATCCAACACAACATTCGTTCGCATAGCAATACACCTCTCTATGTGTTTCACTATACACCACATGACACATCACAGCAAGCACGAACATTCTAGGGATAATGATCGAAGTTGAATGACCCAGATTTGACGAACGCCATAGACAATCGCCTGCAACTCGCCTTACCTCTCATGTCTCGCCTCATGAATTATTGATACATCCTTGATACATTTTGTCAGCACCCCAACGCAGGCATGGACATATTGCGAGAGCTCTGGCTTTTGTTTCTAGACCTTGTATCCCGCTCACAGACATTAAAATAATCAACAGACAGTGTTTCGTGAAGTCCGTGAGTCTTCCGTGAGATTGATTATAGGCGTCCTTGGACACGATGGTTCGTAGACATGAGAGCAATAGAAAGTCATTGTTTCGCTTTTGGTCCTTGAGCCTCCCGTGAGATTGATTATAGGTGTCCTTGGACACGATGGTTCGTAGACATGAGAGCAATAGAAAGTCATTGTTTCGCTTTTGGTCCTTGAGCCTCCCGTGAGATTGATTATAGGTGTCCAAGCTTGAGAATGACCCATAAGTTATGATGCAATGCGATTGAACAAACTCCCCCTGCAACACCCATTGACAAACACATCTCTTCGTAGATCATTGTGAAAGGATCGTGTCGATGCAAGACTTTGAAAAACTTGGGGCCTTCTATCTGGGACGCCCATTCGACTTAGAGAAAAAGGAAGCGAAACCCGGCCTTCTCCTTTATGACTCGAAAGACCTCGTGACTCATGCTGTCTGCATGGGCATGACGGGAAGCGGGAAAACCGGTCTCTGCATTGGACTGTTGGAAGAAGCCGCGATAGATGGGATTCCCGCGCTGGTGATCGACCCCAAGGGGGACCTTTCCAATCTGTTACTGACGTTTCCCAAACTCAAGGGACAAGACTTTCTCCCATGGGTTAATAAAGACGATGCACAGAAAAAAGGCTTCTCCCCTGTAGAGTATGCCCAGCAAGAGGCCGACACATGGAAGAAGGGTTTGCGTACATGGAATCAAGGTGGTGATCGAATCAAACGTTTACGCGAGGCTGCGGACTTTGCCATCTATACGCCGGGAAGTACTGCCGGCCTGCCGATCTCAATCCTGAAATCATTTTCAGCACCTCCCGCCTCAATCCTGGAAGATACGGAACTCCTGAGCGAACGAATCAGTACAACGGCAACCAGCCTGTTGAACCTCGTCGGCATTGAGGCCGATCCGCTCCAAAGCCGGGAACACATTTTACTTTCGACTGTTCTGGGGCATGTATGGAAACAAGGACAAGATTTGGATCTGGCGCAACTCATCGGACATCTACAGAATCCGCCAATTCAGAAAATTGGAGTCTTGAATATTGAGTCATTCTTCCCTTCAAAAGATCGCTTTACACTTGCCATGCGCTTCAATAATCTTCTCGGTGCGCCGGGATTTTCTACATGGCTCGAAGGGCAACCGCTGGACATCGACCAGCTCCTGTATACGGCAGACGGTAAGCCGCGGATCGCTATTATGTCTATCGCACACTTAAGTGATACGGAACGTATGTTCATCGTCACTTTGCTGCTGAGTCAAATGGTGAGTTGGATGCGGACTCAATCTGGGACTACAAGCCTTCGCGCACTCGTCTATATGGACGAAGTCTTTGGGTACTTTCCTCCTGTAAAAAATCCCCCGTCGAAAGCTCCACTTCTCACCTTGCACAAACAAGCGCGCGCCTTTGGTGTGGGAACGGTCCTGGCAACACAAAACCCTGTGGATCTCGATTACAAAGGCCTCGGCAATGCCGGAACCTGGTTTATCGGCCGTTTGCAAACCGAACGCGATATGGCACGCGTTCTGGATGGTCTTGAAGGGGCCACGTCTGAAGCGGGAAAGACCATGAATCGGAAACAGATGGAGAAAACACTCTCAGGATTAGGCAGTCGCGTCTTTCTCATGAACAATGTTCACGACGACAAGCCTGAAATTTTTGAAACTCGTTGGGCGCTCTCCTACTTGCGCGGTCCACTGACAAGGACACAGATCAAAGCATTAATGGATCCTTACAAAGCCCGACACGTAGAAAGGCACGCGCAGACAACAACAGGCCATGCAAAGAAAAAATCCGCGAAAACAAAGGACTCACATACGCAAGTCGAGACCTCTCAACGACCGGTCTTACCGCCAGACATTTCACAGTACTTCGTTCCCACAAGAACGGCACAACCTGACGGAGCAAACCTCACATATCAGCCACAATTATTGGCTTCAGCCTCTATTCATTACATGCAAAGCAAAACAAAGTTGGACATATTACGAGACCTCACGTTACTTCTTCCTATTATGGATGATCCAATCCCAGTAGATTGGGATGACGCCATTGAGACAGAAATTGATCCAGATGACCTTGCGAAACGTCCTGAAGAAGGTGCGAGCTATTCACCTGTACCTTCAGCAGCCGGGAACACGAAACACTACAAGAACTGGGAGAGAGACTTTAAAAACTGGGTGTACCGTCACAAGACACTCGAACTTTGGAAAAGCCCTTCTCTTAAAATCATTTCAGAGCCAGACGAATCCAAACGTGATTTCCGCATTCGTTTACAACAACTCGCCCATGAACAGCGAGACGAGGACATTGAACGACTTCGAAGGAAGTATGCCCCCAAAATGGCCACACTTGAAGAACGGATTCGCCGTGCAGAGCAGGCTGTCGAGCGAGAAGCGGAGCAAGCCAAGCAGCAGAAAATGCAAACAGTCATCTCCTTTGGAGCAACCTTGCTGTCGGCATTTCTTGGAAGAAAAACCCTTAGCCGCTCGTCTATGGGCCGAGCGACGTCAGCGATTCGCGGCGTGGGACGCTCGATGAAAGAAGCGAAGGATGTCGCACGAGCAGGAGAGACTGTTGAAGCCTTGCAGCAACGGCTTCTTGATCTCAACACCCAATTCCAAGATGACAAAGACACCCTAGTTTCCCAATGGGAAGAACAGGCCGGCACCCTTGAATCCATCACTGTCAGGCCAAAAAAAACTAATATTTCAGTCAAATTCGTCACGCTTGCCTGGGTCCCCTCCTGGAAAGATTCATCTGGAGACATGACTCCAGCCTGGGAATAATCTACAATAGCCTCTAACCCTCTCTACCCCTTATTCATTAGCCATCACGACCAATTATTTAACGGAGGAATGCCATGATGGAACTCGTTCAGATGTTGACGAATAATCTAGGAGTCAGGGAGGATCAAGCCAAAGGTGGAGCCGGCATGTTGTTCAAGATGG
Organism: Nitrospirales bacterium; assembly: GCA_021604265.1. The sequence goes on along the minus strand of BQIY01000180.1, from coordinate 1 downwards.
C
>BQIY01000179.1 GCA_021604265.1 Nitrospirales bacterium | reverse complement strand
CCCAGACCAACACACGATTGTTCACATACCGAATATCAGGATACGAAGATTGAAATTCCTTGGCTGCAGGACCAACAGGACTGCCTTCTGTTTGGAAATAAATATCTTTGGAATCACCCGTTGAGTAGGAAGATTCCGCATGGACGTGCTGAATATCAGCAATGGCTTGCCAGCCACCAACCGCTAGCAAGACCATAAGTATAATTCTCAATCCTTGCGAAACCATTCGACTCCTCATCCCACCTTTTCAGGCTGCGTGGGAACACCAACAACGGCGTTCGGCGCCGTACCGGCAGAGACCACACCCGCCTTGCTTAATATGCCCATCACAAATGGACAGCTTTGAATATTCGCAGGGATACCATGAGAGGTTTCCGCCTCAAGCAGCTGACAACGTCCCAAGTAAAAGCTATATCCTGTCATCATGGCCGCCGTTGTTGCCGCAATGAAAAGTTGCGCGATCCCCTTGAATTCTTCCTGTTGCACCAAAAATGTGAAGAACCCGGCTTGTACCAGGTAGTAGGTGAGCGCAAACGTCAAACAGGGCCACAGCCAAAACCTCCCTAACGGCCACCATCCGCGTTCCTGCATTCCTGAGCGCCAATCCCCAGTTCGGGATTTACCAGCATAAAATGCCACAAGACCTAAACAGGCGGAAAGGATCGACAGCACCATGGATTGCGTGAGATCATGCTGTCCCACATGGCCAAATGCCATGAGGAATATGGCCGCTCCCAATGAAACCATAGCCGCCCCTCCCGTCCATCGCCCCATTGTCGCGAGCTCTAACTGAATCCAACGCCGAAATGGACCGCCATCGGGGAAGGTGACCACCTTCTGTCCGTGCTGCTCTTTCCACCGCACATACCCCAATTCAAAAGCATCTCGCGTCACAGAAGAACTTGCAATAATAATAGCCATCATCGCAGGCCCTTCTGGATGAAGAAGGAAATCATAGGCCACATACACTTTCAATAACATGAGAACGAGCAGGGAGAGCTGAATACCGTAGACCATGCCGATCCAACCGACGACCCAAGCCACACGTCTCAGTCCATCTTCTTGAAGAAAATTGGCCACGGAGTCATTTCGTCCCATTCGGTAGGACCACAATGCCGTCAACGATGCCAGGAAACCGCTAAAAAGAAGGAGGACAAACGGGTTATCTAAAGGGAGAGAAGACTTCAAAAGATGATAGATACCAAATGCCACCAGCCCCGGGGCAAGCATAACCAATCGCTTTCGCTTGCGAACAGCCGGTTCTGTCACTAATGCATTCAGTTGCGGAACAACTCTGAGGGCTAAGCGATGAAGCATCGTATCTCCGTTGTGCCTTCTTAGAGTACACCTTTATTCAATGACGGGTTTGCTCAATTTTTGGATGCAGACTGCGCAGCCCCTAGACCAAAGTACCGAGCTTTAATTTCTTCCATCAGCGCAACCGTCACTTCAGTCATTCCCCGCTCTAACGCCGTTCGCTCAAGTTCGACACGAGCCATAGCTCGAATGGCAGGCGGCACTCGCTCTAATCGTCTCAGCGTGTCGGCACTCCATGACACGGTCCCCTGGTTTTTGGCTTCGCCAAGAAAGTCAAAGGTAATTAGTGTTGTTCCCGTCGTATGCGCATACTGCTCAACATCAGCGCGATAGAGTGGAGCGACATACGGAGGCATCCGATCGAGGACATGCTGGGCTTCATCAGACCAACAGACTTGAGGCAAGAAAGACGTCACTTCTTTTGACTCTCCTTCAACCCCGACATACCCTCCACATGGTCCGCAAGCAAACCGTGCTAAATACGTCGTGGCGTCGACTTCATCAACCCCGCAAAGCTCTAAGGCCTGCCCGCATCCACAATTCATAGTCCCTCAAGCAAAATGGCAAAGTGTCAATTGAAACGTGCAAAATACTACAAAGATTCGACTTCCGTTTATTTTGCATTTTTCACTCTTTGCCTCACCCGATTTTTCCAGGATAGAGAATATACAACATCGCATACGTCACGCTTCCGGTCACAAATAAAACACAATACACGACCATCGTAAACTGCCCAAGTACGCGATGACGTCGTGCTCCATTTGGCCACATTCGCTGAATCGACATTTCAAGAATCATGACGATGCCGATGATCACCAACAGGCTGACCCAGACCACCAGCTTCCCCATTCCAAAACGATCGAGCGCGACTAACGTGAGTAAATAGGCCGCGACTAATCCCGCTAACACACCTAAGATCCCTAGCATTTTTGTCCAGGCAGTCAGAAGGACTTGCTCTCGCAGTAATCGCCTGGCCCCGGAGAAAAATTGGGTGCGAAATCCAAGGACGATCATGTACACCGCCATAATCAGTCCAATCACAACCAGGATAATATGAAATGTCAGAATCGGAACAAAAACGGTGTCGTACAACCACTGAGAACCGCCGAATCCTTCTTTGCCTTCAAATGCCAGAACGCCGAGATTTCGGAATAAGTAATAACTGACAAAGAAGGACAGCATGGCAATCATCCCTCCAAACATCAACCAATGATGTTTGGTGCCTTCACCCTTTCTGGCCTGAACCCATCCAATGATGAAGAGTGTCGTAAATACGGCTGCCATCAGCTGACTGACATCAGCGCCCATCGTCGCGTGCGTCCCGACAAAACCAGGTTGCCTCAGCCATTCGGCCATGAGCTAGATACCTCCATCATTTTTCTTGGTCCCCTGAACCACTGCACACGGTTCAAGTTCATGAACCTTCTGAAACCCTGCATCCGTCATCCACTGCAAGGCCTCTTGAGTAGTGAAACACTGACCATGTTCCGTATTAACCATAATATGAACAGCAAACGCCGTCGTCCAGGCAGGACTGGTTCCTGTTGGATCTAAGAAGCGATCTTTGATGACCAACTGCCCGCCATCCGACAAGGCATGATAAATCTTGGCAATTAGCTTCGCATTCACCTCGCCGTCTTGATAATGAAGAATATCAGACATCAGCGCGACGTCATATGTCCCGTCAAAGGAATCAACATGAAAATTCCCTGCCGTTGTTCGGATACGTCCCTCAAGACCAACCTTCTTAATCACCTTCTCTGTCAAAACTAACGTTTGTGGCAAATCAAAAACCGTCGCGTTCAGTTCGGGATATTCTTCGCAACAGGCAATCGCATTCGTCCCTGCACCGCCCCCAACATCAAGAAGAGTTTTGGCTCCATTCAGTTTCATCCGTTTGGCCAAGCTTGGCCCGCTTTCCCGGCCAATTCGATGTAAGACGGAGAGGACATTCGCACCCATATCTGGGTTTGTTTCAAACACATGCTGCGAAACGGGTGAACGGCCGGTACGAATCGTCTCTTCAAGTTTCCCCCAGTTTTCCCACTCGGCATCATGCATCAGCAAAAGATGCCCAACATATTCTTCCTGAGTTTTCACAAGGTATCGTTGAGCCACATCGGTATTGTTGAATAGCGAACCCTCTTTCTTTAACACTCGCATCGCCACCAGCGCATTGAGCAGCAAGGTCAACGGCCGATCCGCAAGGGTGAGATCTCGGGCAAGTTGAGAAGAAGAACAGGGACTCCCATTTAACGAAGAAAAGAGGTCAAGCTTTACCGCTGTGAGAAGAATTTTCGTCTCCCAGTAGTATCCCGACTGGAAGATTTCGGCGAGGGAAAGTTCACGTGACACTCAGAGCCTCAACTGACAAAAGATTCTCTAAAATACTCATTATTTACTGATCTTAACGGCCCCTGACTGACAAACGCAAGTTTGAAATGTTGCGTACAAAAATGGGTAACAGAGGCTCAGAGTTGAACGTTTTTGGCTTGCGAATGATGATAACGGTGTATGTATTCCATGAGCATTGAGTAACAGAAAATTTTTGTATGCGGCAGAACTTCAGCAGACGATATCCTTACGATTTCAGTCACATTTCTTATCTCATGAATACACTTCTGGACTCCACACTCAGGAGAGCATCACCAAGCTCTACTCATCTTAACGGGTATCTTCAGCATGATGACACAACATACACATGGCTATCGACTCTGTTACGTTCGGATAAAACGTTCGGCAACATACCTGCAGAAATGACAAATGCACACAGTGTCAACGGTCATGACGCATCCTAACAATTGAGTCAAGAATTTCAACCTTGAAATTTGATGGCCACTGAGTCCAGAGCCTTAATATTTCAAGGCCAAACAGCTCCCCTTTCTTGACTAGAATGACTCGACAGTATCGCTACTGAAAGGACAAAGGCTCAAAATACCGACAACCGTTGAGGGCCACGATAATACTGTCAAGCTGCCATTATAGCGAACCCAAATAAGTTGCAGTGGTAACCCTGGCGACGATTGTTGTGTCAGCCTGCGTAATCTCAAAAGGTAGCTGACGTTCAGCGCGGTTCTGCCCCTGAGGTGTCGTCTTGAAGTTGCCAAATCAGCGCGATTATTCACTTCAAACATGAGAAGTTATTAGAAACGGCTATTAGATTTGCGCCCCCACAACGACACGAGTTCTGAGAAGCCATTGAGGAGCAGGGAGAGAGGGAACTCACCGAAAAAGACTTAGAACTCCCAAACATAACGAGGGCAACCCGGGTAACCCGGATTGCCCTCGCTAGACAACAGAAAAACGAAAAAACTTACTTCACATCAAAGTTGGCTTCAACGGTTGCACCATCTTTAACGTCTACTTCGATTTCAACGGCTTTTTTACCCATCGCGTTTTTGGCCACGGCAGGATGCCAGACCAAGAGCTTGTGCTTTCCAGCAGGAACATCTTTGATTTCAAACGTGCCATCAGCACCGCTTGTCGCATGAAATGGGTTGGTGACTGGAAGAAACCACGACTGCATAAATTCATGCTGATCACATTGCAACCGCACGACTCCGCCCTTTCTCGCCATACGAAGCTTCAGAGTCTTCTGTAACGAGTCACCTTTTTTGGCTAACCCGATATTGAACAGGGTGGCTGACTTTGCGCCTAACACATCAAAGCTATGAGGATTATGGAGCACACCCTCTTTGGACTTTGGATCATCAGGATCAGCGTCATTATTCACTACTTTAAACTGCCCCTTGCTGACCGCAATACCGGTAAAGGGAAGAAACTCGCATAATTCTGCCGTGACTTCCTGAGCTGGGGCTTTCTTATATTTTCCCATCCAGGCCTTATCTTTAATATCGCGCACAGCCACAACCGCATCTTTTAACCCTTTGCTTCCGTCAACTTGCACTTCTTTCAACAGACGGGTATTCCCATCTTCACTTTTGCTTGTATTCTTTTTACAAAAATCCACATTGGGAAATTTTGAGAACGCGAATTCTTTCGGCGCAGGCACTTTTCCGCTAAAGGTCACTTTACCTTTGATGGTTCCGCCGGCTTGCGCAATCACTGGAGCGGCCATTAGGGCGGCTCCTGCAAGGAGACACACAGTAAGAGACTGACGATTCCTCATGATACTTCCTCCTAGTTGAGAATAATTAGTGTGCTAACGAGGGTGGGATTAATACTCGGGGCTGAATGATTCTCCCACGCACCAATATGTTGGACTGTTGAGTGAGCAGGGAAACTGTTGAAACCTCGTTAATATGTTCACCTTCTTATATACCAAGAAGGAAAAAAACGTGTCAAGATAA
>BQIY01000178.1 GCA_021604265.1 Nitrospirales bacterium | reverse complement strand
TCAACAACAGATCCACGAGTTCAAAAAACAGAGGGCCTATCGAGGATCGAAACGATTCGGATTGAACGGGAAACCCGCGCGTCACTTCATGCCGAATGGGCTGAAGCGTGTAGACGGCACGACGATAGGCTAAAATCGATTCGTCGACCTTGCCCTGAATCCGCAAGAGCCGACCGGCTTGCCACTCCCACTGGTACAGCGACTCAGAAGCCGCGCCCTGCTGGGCGGCATGAATGGCTCGACGCGTCAGTTCCATGGCTTCATCGGATCGTCCTTCGACTTCATACAGATGGCCTAAATGTCCCCATCCATAAGATGCCGTTCGATGGTCTTTGAGACGATGGGCCATTTCTGCTGACAGACGAAAAGCGTCAGCCGATTGGCGCATCATTTGTTCATTGGAAGGATGCAGGTCCTCGCGAAGCCGATTATACGCTAAGCCAATACTGAGAAACGCCTGCGCTTTCTCATAAGAATCCTCCAGCAGATTGACTTGCGTGAAGGCCAGATCAAGACGGTCTTGGCTAGCCATGAGCTGCCCCTCCAGCAGAGAACTCCACGCGGCATTGATAAGCGCCGTAACAGCCAGGGAATGATGGTTTAAGGCTTCAGCCAGAACCGTTGATTCCGTGAACGAACCGAGCGCCTCGCTGTATCGTTGTTGGGAAGCCAGAATATTTCCACGATCATTGAGAATGGTCGCAACCAATGCGGAGTCTTCAAGGTTCCTGGCTTCGGCTAATGCATCCGTGAGGTACATTTCGGCTGGTTCCTCAAGCCCCAAGGCAAATGCCACATTGCCTAACCGCCCTAAAATTTGTGAAGCCAGTACCGGATTGTTGGACTCGACGGCGATGTTTCTGGCTAAATTCAGCGTGACTCCCGCCCGCTGATATTGACCGAGATTGTACAGCGCTTGCGAAAAATACAGCAGAGCCTGGGCTTGTTCATCCGGTTGGTTGCGTTCCTCAAACTCACGAGCCGCCTGCTCCCATTTCTGAGCCGCCTTGGCAAAATGGCCTTCAGCATAATATCGTTTTCCTACTGCCAACGCGTCTTCACTGACTTGAGCGTCTTCCGCAGAGACGAACGGGATTAGAGAGGTGAGCCCCACGAACATAACCGCCAAAACTAACGCATAACGACCCCAGCAACAGGCCGCTGACCCGATCTCCCGTGTTGACTCACATGGGAAATTTTTGACGTACCTTGATGGAGCCTTAGATGCAATCATTGTTGCTTGCCTCTCATGAGGTTGGCTCTTTAGAAGATTCTTGGAGAATGAACGTTCCGAGTTGTTTCAGTCGTGTAAAATATTCTATCCCCTCATCCGGTAAATCCGGCACCAATTGGTCGAGCTCAGAAAGACTATCCTGAAGGATCTCGACCCGTTGAGGATCCAACTCTTTTTCTTCCACGAAATAGGTGATACATCCCACAATAACCGTATCCAACATCATCAACTCACCTTCGGCACTGTCTAACGCCTCTGGCCACTTTGCATCCTGATGAATCTGCCAAAGGTCGGTAAGGTTGGTCATGGGTAAGACGATTCTTTCTAGTAATCTATGGTTAACACAAACATGCACACCACTGAGGATTTTCCCTTGTGCAGATGATCTCATTACGAATCTTGAAGAGGCTGCACGATTGCAACAAATCTGTCAAGTTATAAAGATCACTGCTATTCACTGCTCTGCGCATTTCATGTCGTTCATGTCATGCCGTTCATGAATGGGCTAACATCTAGAATCATTAATCTTCTTTGACTGAAAAGGTTGGCAACTTGGGTTCGAACCGGATGAAAGTCTACCTAAATTATTCTATCGATTCGTTCGAATTGGATCAGGAATGTCTTTTGACGGCTCGCCTAAGCAGAAGTGAGCTGTGGAGTTTAGACCTGAATTACCACTGAAGACTAAACCTCATGAACATTGCAATTTAAAAATATAAGTTATAATATGCGATGATGATTGAGAGGGGCATATATCAAGAAATTCTTGCCGGACTTAAGAGGCAAGCCGCCGTGGCACTGATTGGTCCTCGCCAGGTGGGCAAAACGACACTTGCCCAGAAAATCGCTAATGAACGCCAAGCCCTATATCTTGATCTTGAAGCCCGTGAAGATCGAGACAAGTTAATACATGCGGCGCTGTTCTTGAAAAAATACGAAGACCGGCTTGTCATTCTCGATGAAATTCACCGCGCACCTGAATTGTTTCAGACCCTCCGCGGGTTAATTGATTCAGGTCGTCGAAAAGGACAGCGCACTGGCCGTTTTTTAATTCTGGGGTCAGCTGCTATCGATTTATTACGTCAGTCTGGAGAAAGTCTTGCTGGCCGGATCGAATATGTCGATATGGGACCATTGAACATCCTTGAAACGGTATCTGAAAACTCTGACCCTACCACGCTTTGGGTGCGTGGCGGTTTCCCGGACAGTTACCTTGCAACCAGTAACAACGATAGTCTTGCTTATCGCAAAAACTTCATCCGCACGTATCTTGAACGTGATGTTCCCCAATTGGGACCACGTATTCCTGCTGAGACATTAGAAAGACTTTGGACAATGTTAGCTCATGGTCAGGGTAGTCTTCTTAATGCTTCGCGTCTTGCCACAAGTTTGTCAATTAGCGCCCCAACTGTAACGAGCTATATTGATTTACTTGTCGATCTGTTGCTTGTTCGGCGCTTGCAGCCCTTTCATGCGAACACGGGCAAGCGTTTGGTGAAATCACCAAAAGTCTTTGTGCGCGATAGTGGTCTTGTTCATGCCTTGCTGAGAATAAAGGATTATCCTCAGCTCGCTGGGCACCCAGTTAGCGGGTCGAGCTGGGAAGGATTTGTTATCGAAAACTTACTTTCCGCAGCGTCATTTCACATCAATCCCAGCTTTTATCGTACATCAGCAGGCGCCGAAATCGATCTGATACTAGAAATGTCAGGTGGCGACACATGGGCAATTGAAATCAAAAGCGGCTTAGGAGCTAAACCGACCAAAGGCTTTTATCATGCGATAGAAGACATCCAACCCACACATAGCTTTGTGGTGTATGCTGGAACAGAACGCTATCCTCTTTCTGAAGAAATTGAAGCGATCAGCCTCCACGAGTTAGCCAGGGAAATAAAAACTGCGGTTGAGGGAGAGAAATGAAATTCTTGAACCTGGTGCTAAAAATATGGAGACATGAGGTGAAACACATAATCTAATTGGAAAGCCGTGTGGGAAGAAGTCGCGTAATAACTGCCGGCAAGTGGGTTGAGACGAACTCCGTCAAAAATCTCACTCAAAAAATTAATGATAAGAAGATGACCACCGCCTCTTAAGCGACACTTGATGTTTAATGTTTTTAAAAAATATTTCTTTACCCTAATCGATAGAAGAGATCTGGCATAGCTTTCAACTGAAGGCCATACGACAGTAGCCAGGCTCAGACCCATACAGGTTATAATGAGACTCCATCACGTTATAGGAGCCGAACAGATATGCAGACACTTGAAACGCTCTCTTTCGATAATTCGTATACCCGCCTACCTGAGGGATTTTTTCAGCGGGTTCGTCCGACGCCTTTTCCCAATCCTCACCTCGTGAGTATGAATCCGGCAGCAGCTGAACTTATCGATCTTAACCCGAATGAGGCTCAACGGCCTGAGTTTGCCGAGTACTTTTGCGGGGCAAAACTGTTTCCTGGGAGTGATCCCCTTGCTACCTTATATTCCGGTCATCAGTTTGGCCACTACGTACCGCAGTTAGGAGATGGGCGAGCGATTTTGCTAGGCGAGGTTCGAACCGCTCAGGGTGAAACCTGGGAGTTACAATTAAAGGGGGCCGGCCTGACACGATTTTCTCGAGATGGGGATGGCCGAGCCGTCTTGCGGTCCACCATTCGTGAATACTTATGCGGCGAAGCCATGCATGCGTTAGGCATTCCCACCACCCGAAGTCTGTGCGTCGTCAGTGGGGAAGAAATCGTCTGGCGGGAAACTCCAGAGCCGGGAGCGATGCTTCTTCGAATGGCTCCCAGTCACGTTCGATTTGGAACATTTGAAGTTTTTTTCTACCGTGGTCAGCATGAGAATCTCAAAATTCTGGCCGATTACGTCATTCAGCATGACTACCCGCATTTAGTTGATGCCGAGAACCGATATGCCCGGCTCCTTCATGAAGTCGCGGTTCGTACAGGCGAGATGATCGCGCAATGGCAGGCGGTCGGGTGGTCGCATGGCGTCATGAATACGGACAATATGTCCATCTTGGGCCTGACCATCGATTACGGACCCTATGGGTTTATGGAAGCATTCCACCCCGGGTTCGTCTGCAACCATTCCGATCACCATGGACGCTATTCGTTTCAACACCAACCCGATATCGGGTATTGGAACATCCGGGCTCTGGCCAAAGCCATGTCTCCTCTGATCGAACAGTCCGAGATTCAGGCAGCTCCTGAATGGTATGAAAAAACCATGCTGGAAAAATATGCAGGTCTGATGAGAGGCAAATTCGGTCTTGCCGAGAATCATACTGGCGACGATAAATTAATCACGGACTTGTTGAATCTGATGGATTCCAGCCGTACCGACTATACGAATCTTTTTCGATCACTGGGCACATTTCAGCAAGAATCTCCTAAGGAAAATTCAGTTATCAGAGATCAATTTCTCCATCGTGAAGCGTTTGATGATTGGGCCACGCGGTATCGTGAGCGATTGAAAGCAGAGAAAAGCCAGGACAAGGAACGTCAATCTCGAATGAATCGAACAAATCCGAAGTACGTGCTCCGCAACCACATGGCCCAAAAGGCCATTGAACAAGCGACTCGACACAAAGACTACACTGAAATTGACCGACTCTTCCATCTCCTGAATGATCCGTATTCCGAACAACCAGGCATGGACGCCTATGCACTTCCTCAAGATTCGGACAGTGCCCCGATCATTGTCAGTTGTTCATCCTAGTTTAGGCACCGACGTGTATCATCGCTCATCTTTCGTTTCCTGATATTCTCATGATTCGTCTTCTCTTGATCCTCCTTCTTCTGGGCGCCGTGTTTATCGGCCCGCAACTTTGGGTGAAACGAGTCTTCGCACAACATCGAGCTCCGAGAGAAGATTTCCCTGGAACGGGAAGTGAATTAGCCAGACATCTCCTGGACCGGTTTCATCTTGAAGAGGTTCAAGTTGAAACTACGGATATGGGGGACCACTATGATCCAATTGCAAAAATCGTCAGACTCCATTCAGAGAACTACTACGGCAAATCGTTGACCGCTGCAACGGTCGCCGCGCATGAAGTCGGCCATGCCCTCCAAGATCAAGACGCCTATCCTCCACTCAAAGAACGGACACGTCTGGTTCGTGTCGCACAGAGAGCAGAAAAGATCGGGTCGTTCGTCATGTTAGGCATTCCTCTTGTGGCTGGCTTCACACGTGCACCGGCCGCAGGACTCTTGGTCATGGTTGCCGGCATTGCCACGATGGGGATTGGGACACTGATTCATCTTATGACTCTTCCGGTGGAGTGGGATGCGAGTTTTCGTCGAGCGCTTCCCGTCTTAGAACAAGGAGGATATCTCTCTCGAGAAGATCTAACCGGCGCCAGGCGGATTCTCAAAGCCGCCGCACTCACTTATGTTGCTGGATCAATGGCCAGTTTACTGAA
>BQIY01000177.1 GCA_021604265.1 Nitrospirales bacterium | reverse complement strand
CTGCTGTCTGTTGTTTTGTATGTTGTGATCCCTCTCCTGGCTGGCTATTTCACCCGTCGTATTCTTAACAAAAAAGATGACAATGGTGAGGCCCTGCAGCATTTTGCCAAGTATCTTGAGCCTTTTTCAATAATTGGTCTTCTGGCGACCGTCATCGTGCTCTTCGGGTTTCAGGCTCAAACCATTCTTGATCAGCCATTTGTCATTGGCCTTATTTCTGTGCCGTTACTCATACAAAGTTATGGCATGTTCTTTTTGGCATATGGATGGTCGTATCTATGGGGAGTGCCGCATAACATCGCGGCCCCTTCGGCATTGATTGGTACGTCAAACTTTTTTGAACTGGCTGTGGCTGTGGCGATTAGTGTGTTTGGGTTACAGTCCGGAGCCGCATTGGCCACGGTCGTTGGGGTCTTAGTTGAAGTGCCTGTGATGTTGACATTAGTCGCGTTTGCGAATAACACTCAGAGCTATTTCACCCACACCGTGTCTGACTATGTATGCAACCCGTCTATGACAGTGAAGTAAGGTTTGAAGAATGTCGGTGGTTATGAGCGATTCAAAGAATGTTCAGCGTGAGTCAATTGTGACGTGTCCGCATTGTGAAACACAAAAAGCTGAGATTATGCCCATCGATGCTTGCCGGTATTGTTATGAATGTGCCGGATGTCAAGCGATGCTGAAGCCTCACACGGGGGATTGCTGTATTTTTTGTTCATATGGCACAGTCCCGTGTCCTCCCGTTCAAGTGTCTCACAATGATGGAAACAACGACTCGGGTTGCTGTGTTCATTTGAAGGACTAGCGGGGCCGTGGGGTCTTTAATGAACGCAAAGGTTTCGCTTGATAAATGTGCTCGGCGGCTGCCCCGCTAGTTTTATGAAGACTGGTTGCTCAGTGATGAATCGTAAGGTGAGTGGATCGCTGAGCAACCGCAACTCCAAAGACCCGACTCTTCGAGAGCTGCACCCTGTCAGGACGCTGAATCCTAAGTAAGGGTAGTATGATTTTACTCCCCAATCGGTTGCTGGTTCAAGTCATAACACACGCAACGAGTCACAACTTCGAAGAACAGAAGAATCTCCTCGCTATGATTATTGAAGGAATTCCATGTATTTTTTCTTCATTGTCTGTAGCTCCTGATCGTTCATGTGTCCTATTCAAAGACTCACTTGAAGTGACCGACAAGCAAGTGGTACGTGATATCATCACGAGGGAGTTCGATGTCGCTTGCATCACGAGTCATTCTGTCGCTTGTTTGTGGTCTTCTGTATCTCGGCGTTTCGACGAGTACGGTCTGGGCCGGCCCGGTATTTCTGAATCGGCAAGCGTTCCCCATGCCTCTGGCCCTCCATGAAATGGGTCCGTTTCACAATAATTATCTTCGAACATTTGAAGTGTGGACTCAATGGAATAATGATGCGAATGATTCCATTCAAATGAATATTCTCTTCACGTTTTATGATAGTGATTCTGGCAGATCACAAATGGGAGAGGATGGCAAAGATGATATTTTGATGAGCGTGATGCAATCGGTGACCATTCCAGGTCAAGTGAGTAATTGGGGGAAAACCTTTTATCTCACCGCCATTGGCGGAAAAATCAATCAAGGATTTGACCATCTTGAAGAAGGTGCTGGCCTTGAACTGTATCTGGATGCGCAGGTGACATCCATTCAATATATCTCTACGGAGTAACCGTTCTGCCATTCCACTCACTTCTATATTTCGCTCTCATGCCTCCTGGCCAAATATGCACGGACTATTCTCACTCTCTCACAGTACGCGTTGTTCCTGCTGGCTGGCTTGCTCATCCCTTGCGTGAATCGTTAGGGTGAAACCGATAGAACAGATTACCGAAGGATCATGAATATGAAAGAATGGGGCTCCGATCATTTTTCGATAAGATGTCTGCTGGCACTTTGTTGTCTGCTCATCTTCATTCCTCTAGAAGCGAAGGCCTTTCTGATTACGAATGGCGACTTTGAGCTGGGAAGCCTGGCCGGCTGGAGGGTGTTTGAAACGCCGAATGGTTCATTGGGCGGTGAAGGCTTTCCCCGTTGTGTCGACGTTGACGTCACGGGGGATGGTCGTATGTCGAAGAGTGCCGTGTTTAAGGTTGGGCAACATGAGTATCAAGCGGGTAGGCCGTCTTTAGCGGGTGGAGGAATTTATACAACTGTTCAATTGGACAAGGGCCGCCTGGTATTGACTGCCGATATTGCTTCTTCGTATTTCTCGCCGAGCGATCGCCGGAATTTGGCCGGAGGACTCTTTGAGTTGTTAGTCGATGGTGAGGTCGTTGCGAGTCATGATTTCGGCCCAATTCCAACCGCAACGACACAGTATGAGCGGTTGGAGGGCACGGTCGATATTTCGGCAGGGATGCATGAAGTGCGTATTCGCATTCAACGTCCCTTTAGAAGTCTTTCCCATGATCAGGCCCCTCAACAGTATCTTGATAATATTCAGATCAATCTATTTCCTCACTAGTTCTTTCCCTTCGTTATCAGCCCTGATTTTTCATCCCGATGTTCTTCTGGAATGATGCGGTAAACGGTCGTGCTGGGGGTTAAGTCAAGTGCGCCATATACCGATAGAAGAAAGAACATCTATTGATAATGGCATAAGACGGGATTGGACATGGTCATATCTGAAAAAAGAGTCAATGAACAGGTCATCATTGAAAAGTTTGTCGGGTGTTTCGATCAAAATGCCAGGCAGGATTTTAAGTGGAGAATTGATACGGCCGTCAACGACGGTCTTCGTTTTATCATCTTGAATATGACAGAGGTTTCATTTATTGATAGTGCCGCGTTGGGATGGCTGGTGCTCTCACAGCGGCGCTTTCAACGGATCCAGGGAAAGTTGTGTATTGTGGCGCAACAGGGGTTTGTTCGAGATATTCTGGATTTGACTGAAATTTCCGAATGGATACCCGTGTTTGAATCCGAAGACGAAGCGATATCATCTATTCCTGCGGTCACGGTATAAATGCTTCAGCTCAGGCATATACTCAATGACAGGCCTCCCTTTGTTCGACGAGTGGTGAGATGACGACAACCGCCCAAGAACGACGTGATGGATTTCGAGCTCGTGTGGTTCATGGACTGAGTCTCGAGTCCGAGTTGCGTTGCAGTAAAAATAAGGCCTGGTCCGGCAAGGCGCTCAATCTTAGCCTCAATGGTGTCTTGTTAGAGTTCCCGAAAGGTCAAGTGCCTTCTCTCCACGTTGATGAAAAAGTCTCGGTCAAGCTCTGTTGTCAGGATGATAGTGTCTGGGTTCCCGGAGTGGTCCGGCATCGACGCGCTGACAGAGTTGGAGTCCATTTCCCTGAATTTATGCATGCGAGCGCCAAGTCAACTGAACAGATCATCTCTCGAATTTTACGAGCCGTCGAGCGAGGCTGGCTTCGTCAGAACGCCAAGTAGTCTTTCTCCTATTTCTTTCTCTCCATGTAGTGTCACTTCCCTCCTTTCGTTCTGAATCTGACATGCAGAGACCCTGAATATCGAAAGTCCTGCTTCTCGTCGAGCGTAGCTCTATGGGTTGTGTGGACCATGCAGAGGAGAAGAAGGTGTCCTATTTTTCTTAGGTTTGGCTGTGTTTTTTGGGGGAGCGGTCGGTTGGTGTAATAAAAGGGTACATTCCATGCGAGGAGATATGGCATCCACCGATTTATACAGATGAATCTCAATGATGCGATTATCATTGATTCCAAGGGCATTGCAGATGGCGTCCTGAGAGATTTTAAGTCCCCCGTCGAGATCTCTTCTCAGAGCTGTTTTGAAATAAAACCAGACGGAGAGAGTGAGGGCATGTGTTTGAAGATTATTTTGGAGCGTCGTACGGCTTGGAGATGATGTCAGCGTGGACAGGACCTGTTGCGCCACCAGCGTTTTATATTGTCGACTTTTCGATGAGAGAATGCGCCGTCCATTGACTGTCGCATACTGCTGATTGATGCTTGGAGGAATAGGAAGTGTCAGGGAAAGCACTTGAGGCGTTACCCGAGAGAATGGTGAGGCACACGGTGTTCCTGGGAGTGACAGAGACAGGGAACGGTCAGCGGAGATTCGTGTAAGGCTTTTGCGTGGACGTGGAACTCGTCTTGACAGGTCTTCTAGGCTACGAATACGTATGGGATTTGACACGAGGAAGGAATACGCAGTGATAGAACAAATTTACAGACTGATGATTGTTTCAGGAACGCCAAGACCTCATGTGTGTTGGTCACAATAGATTCAACAGCTTGCTCTGAATCTCTTCAAATTTTTCTGCATTCTTCATCACGAACCGCCGCCAATCCGAGGGGTTCCAGATTTCCAGGCGGTGATACATTCCCACAATCACAATTTCTAGATCATCTTCTAAAGGAATAGTTTTTCTCAATCGCCCTGGAATTAAGATGCGACCAGCTTTGTCCATATCTGACGAGGCCGCTTCGGCAACGAGGTAATGCATGAAGAGCCGGCTTTGATCTTCATCACACGTTTCTCTGGCTCGTTCGAGCACCTTTTGCCATTCACTTGGAGAATAGGCCGAGAGGGGCAAGTCCTGACCTTTTAAGAAGACCACGCCTCCCTGACCTTGCGACTCTAATTGCTCTCGAATGGGGCTGGGAACGAGAAAGCGTCCTTTCTCATCCAGCTTACATGGATATTGTCCGGCAAACATCCAACAGGTCTCCAGGGGGAAAATCGTTCAAAGAAATGTACCTAGGACATAGCATATCGTATGAAATGAAAATGTCAAGTAGTTTTGCTTGAGGACATCTGCTCATGAAGGACCAGGGGGTACGTGATTTCTACAAGAAAGTCATGCTGCGTATTCAGAGTATTCGAGCCAAGGTGACAACATAGACGCTCCCTGACCCGGCTTTCCGAAGGGTTTTGGCGCATTCGTTGACCGTCGTCCCAGTTGTAAAAACATCATCCACCAGCAATATGGTTTTCCCTTTGATTGTTTCGGGCGACGTGACGGCAAACGATCGACGGAGATTGTTGAGACGGTCCTTTCGTGAAAGAGCCGTTTGGGGCGTGGTTTGACGAGTTCGAATCAATGCCGTATAGGTCAGCGGAATATGAAAGTGTGTACTCAGTCGATGGGCCAGGAGTAATGATTGATTGTATTCCCGTTCGCGTAAACGAGTGGAATGCAGGGGGACTGGCATGATGAGATCCGTAGGAGGGAGTGATGCGAGCGACATCGTGATCAGGCGAGTCATTGGGTTGGCCAAAGAAATTTTCCCGTAGTATTTCAGCAGCCCAATCGCTTCTTTGAGGGGAGATTGATAAGGATATAATGTCCAAGCTTGGGTAAAGGCTGGAGGGCGTGTTCGACAGGAGCTGCAAATATGTTTCGGGCTGTATCGCACTGCCATGGGCGAAGCAAAGGGCAGAGAGCAGCGAGGACAGGTCGGGCCAGTTATGGAATGGATGGTGTCCCAACATGATTGACAAAAAAATGGAATGGGGTCACCCCAGAGTGGACACTCGCAGCTTGCGCATTTGACGGGAAGGAGTGCGTGAAAGAGTTGGCGAACGAGTGTCTGGGATTTGGCTGTGAAAGCGTGTTCTTGCATTGGTGATGACTCAACCTGTTTTCGATTGCAGGTGTAAACAGAGAATTCCTCGTTCTGTTCGTTGTGAGAACGGGTTTTCC
>BQIY01000176.1 GCA_021604265.1 Nitrospirales bacterium | reverse complement strand
AAATAAGTCTCAACTGCGGTATATCAACTAACCCTGTGCGATTATTCACTTCAAACATGCGGAAGTTATAGCCGTCCCTTTTACCTTTTGCTTGTACGACATGTGTGGTTGCGCTGTGTACGTGATCTCAATTCGGCTTAGAGCTATACGGTTACGCTATAATTGAAATGGCTATAGGTCTAGACAGGTTGAGCGGAATGCATGACCAACGTTAGGTCTTTACCCCGAGACGCAAAGTACGCTTATCCATTTTCCTCTACGGCAGCATAGACCGATTCTTGCTTCTCATCTAAGTACTCGGCAAGGGTGGGATTGCCGGCTTCCGGGTCTTTGAAGGTCCAAATTTGATCGTTGATCCCTTCCAGGATTAACCCGTAACTCGCGAGTTCAATGGCTTCCCGTACCGCCATTTGCGGAGCTTCATTGCTGGCAATGCCCGCTTCGATTTCCAATAATCGTAGTGGATCGACAAAGCGAAATAGCCCGCCTTCCAGTTTTGCCAAAAAATTGTTTTCCGTGACTGCAGCGTATTGAGAATCGTGCCGTGTTTGACGGAAACCGCTCGTAGATCCACGGTCGACGTGTTGTGTCTCGTTAAAATTATTGAGTCAGTGGAGTGTCGAGGTGTGGCAAGGATTGCGATTCAGTGTAAATCACTTCTGCTGTCCCTTCTATATTCTTGAGAAACTCTCCAAGCGTCACTGTGCCGTCTTGATTGTGATCTGCTTTTCCCTGTAGTCCGGTTAGCAGTTCAGTTGAGGCTTGCGTCGTTCCTTCTTGATGGCGGCGAATCTGAATGAGGTGGGGAGGGGTTGTATCCATAGAAGAAATAGACGCACGCCAATTTGCTGGAGTTGACCCGTTCAATCCGACGGTGGTTCCTGTGTCATCTAAATATTGAGCAACGGGTGTATCCAAGAATAACAGCGAAAGCTTGACGTGGAGTTTGCCTAATACTCGTTGAAGACTTCGGAGAGAGATGAGCTGTTTTTTGGATGCTGTGAGTGATCCTTCATACGGCACCAAATAGACCTCGCCTTTTTCCGGATCCACCAGGGCATGCCCGGCGAAATAGAACAAGAAGATGGTGTTTGACGTTAGGTGATCGGTAGCCCATGCGAACAAGGTGTGTTCGATGTCGGTGCGGGTAGCCTGACTTCCATTCAGAACCTTGATGCGGTCTTTGGAGAAGGAGCCTGTTGCGCTAAGGGCACTGGCCAGGTCTTGTATCTGCCGTTTGGAAACCTGGCGGGCTTGCGGCCATGGATCTTGGTACTCATCCAATCCAACTACGAGCGCGTAATTGGGAGTCATACTGGACGGGGTCTCGGGCTGATGGTTGCCGTTTCCGTTATCGGGAGGTGGGGATATTCTTTCATGTGGCGTCTGTGGAGAGGAAGAAGTCCCAGGTTGAATCGAGGCGAGGATAGTATGCGCGCCGGGCGGAATGCCATGGGATAAGGAAATTGAGACTTCCAATTCACCGTTTTCCTGCTCAACGGTTGCGGGCATGCGGCCTCGTACTTCTGTTGTTTTACTTTCTCCGGCCTGCAGTGGGCCAATTGCTATCGGTAGTGTCGTGACTACTGAAAATGCGTCAACGATGGCTTGACTGCCACGTAATTCGACATAGGCGGATGGCAATGGTGTTGTGCCAACATTTGTCGTTTCAATTTGAAGAATCACGTTCTCTCCGCCCTCGAGGACCAAGTTGTCATTCGCGTCCTGAAGTTTGGTCCTGAATGAAAGAGAGGGCTGTTGTTTAGAGGCCGGCTGTGAGGGGACCGGTACGGCGTTGTATCCCCCGGCTGCGACCGGCGGCTGTGGGGATTGACCATAGAGACGTGGGAGCACGTTGGCCATTTCTTTCGCTAAGGTTTCCGCGGCATCTTCTACGACGGCATCAAACTGACCGGTTGCGCAGGATTGTGAATGGCTGGTCAATGCCGGTGTCCACATGTTGACTTTGTCGGCGTATGTCAGCGGGGTTTGTGCTAAGGCCTGACCCTGGGAGTCTTGATAGACGGCTTGGAGCTGGAGTCCGACATTGGCATGGTACCGGTCTTCTTCTCCTGACCGGCCGACGGGTTCAAAATTCATCTGCACAAAATTCAGGTCAATGATGATTTCATTATGCGAGTTGGAGGAGTCAGCGATGATAGTGGGCTCTGTCCCAACCGATGCAAAATGGTCTCGCCCCACCTTGAGAAAGGTTTCGGTAATGATTTCACCGGATTTGACCGTATGAGGCAAGCCGCAGGCGTCAACGATGTGGGTCTGTTGTACAAGCGAGGGGGCAAACCGGTAGACAACGGATATCGGGAGCTTCGTCTCGGGCTTTTCATCGAACGATAGGCGGGGGATGGAGATTGTATCGCACGCGGTGAGAAATCCCAGAAAGAAGACTGACAATAATATATACAACCATTTCTGCGTTGACTTCGACATACTGGTAACCTACCCGATGACCTCGGGAGATGCAATATACTCTTGGATAGAAGAATGAACTTTCTTGACGTCATTCAATGTGGAGATGGAGAATATCATTAGACGGCCTATGGTCGCCAGTTCTGTCTCTCTATGAAAGGAGCATTTTATGAACGCTATACTCGTGATAAGCCTTGCGGTGACTTCTCTCATCGTAAGTAGCTGTGCGACGCAGACTATCCCGGAACGGCTTCCAGCCTATTTCGGTGTCGATCACGAACGGTGGTCTAATTTTCCAACAGATTCTTCCCCTGCCGGTCGTATAACGGCAGGACTCTTGGCGGTGAATGATGCGACGGCGCCACAGTCAGCTCCTGTACTTTCTGATGGCGAGTTTGACAGGTTGACGCATCGTTTGAAGGTCGCTCTCGGTAAACAATTGCCCCTCACTGTTGTAGGCGTGCTTGACTCTGACTCTCTCACGCATGGGAACAATGCGGCCCAGTTTGTTCGTCTTGCCCAACAGGAAGGGGTAGCCTATCTCCTGTTTGCTGTTCTTTCGAGCACTGAAAAAGAAGTCTCAGATCGTTTTCCGTTACAGGGTACTCAACAGGGTGTCGGAGCGCGGGGAGGGCTTCTTGTTGGTGTTCGCGCTGAGAACTACGCGCTTGTTGAATTGGCGTTGATCGATGGCACGACCGGCCTTCCCGTTGTTCATGCGAATGGCTCGGCTTGGTCAGTCCTTGAACGTCTTAATGTGCCGCTTGCGTCCAATGTCTATCCGGTGGTTCGCCGCGATCTGACGCAACCACCCATCTATCCGACAGAAGAAGCCGCCTATGACACGCTGCGTGCCGTTTCGGCACATGATGCCATGAAGCAGGCGCTCATGCATTTTCACGAGATTTGGGCAAAACGGTCGTCCTCATGAAATTTTGTCAAAGACCGCTTGGCCGTGAGATTGTGATTGGTGTTCTGGTGGTGAGTCTGTGGGGGTGTGTCTCGACCCCAAGTCCGAGAATGCCAGCGGTGTTCGGGCTGTCTCGCGACAAGGCGGCCGTGACCGTCACCCCGTTGGTTCAATGGTCAGCGTATCAAACATTGGGTCTCGTCATTCATTCTGATTCAACTGGTTCAGGGGCAGCTCCTGCTATTTCTTCGCCTCTGCTGTCAACACTTTCTGAGAGAATACAAGCCTATCTGAGGCAGCATTGTGCCATTTCTGAGGTGAAGCATATTCCACGACATGAGATTGAATGGGGCAGCTTTTCCTCTCTTCTCAACGCGGCTCAGAAGTACCAGGTTGAGGCAGTGCTGGTAGCGTTATTTTCAAGTACAGAGTCGATGCAGGCAGACACCTTTGGAGAAGAGCGAATGATGACGCACATGCCGGGAACGACAACATCCAGTATGGCGTTGGTTGAACTGGCGTTGGTGAATGTTGAACAGGGAGCCATCGTTCATTCCGTTGATAAAACGGCTGTTGAACATATGGATCGCCTGACGGTTCCCATAGGCCAAGATCAGGGAACGCTTGAGGAGGCATTGGATATTCTTCGCGCGAATAGCGGACAACAGGCTTTAGATGACGCCCTTCAAGATCTCACACACGGCTGCGCCGCGGGCTGATTCTCAATTTCAACAAGAACGTGTTTATCGATAATTCTCAAACGTGAGGTCAATGTCAAAGTCTTCCTGTCTCAGAAAACTCATCACGGTTTGGAGTTCGTCTTTGCTCTTGCTTTGAACGCGAATGTGGTCGCCTTGGATTTGGGCTTGTGCTTTTAACTTTTGTTCTTTCATGGCTTTCGTAATGGTTTTTGCCTTATCCTCGGGAATGCCGCTCTGAATCCCAATCTTTTGGCGGACGGTACTTCCCAGGGCATCCTCCATTTTGCCAAATGTGAGGCCCTTTAACGAAATATTTCGTTTGATACATTTTCCTTTCAAAATATCAATGACCGCGTTGAGCTTGTATTCGTCATCGGAAACAATTTCGAGTTCCCGCTCCTTCTCTTTCAAGGTTAACTCTGTTTTTGATCCTTTGAAATCAAATCGCTGACTGATTTCTTTGTCTGTTTGATCAACTGCGTTCTTCATTTCCTGCATGTCGACTTTCGAGACGACATCGAATGAGTATTGATTAGCCATACCGTTCCTTTCTGTGAATATCCAATAATGCTTCTCAGCATCTTTACCTGGTTCGTGGCGTGTTACTTTGGCTGAGCAGGTACGTGAAGCGTCGTTTGTGAAGCGTGAAGCGAGGGGAATAACCACTCTAGCTTCTCTTTAACGAGATACGCTTCACGAGCGACGAGATGCGTTTTATTCTTTATATGGTTTAACAGCAGCGTCCCGCTGGCACCTGAATACCTTCGCCTTCGGTCACTTCACTGTTGGTGTACGGCCGTTTTAAAATGAGATATCCATACCATTTCATGCTGCTGTCGATGAGGACGACGACTGCCAGCGTCGCGACGACTCCCACGAGAGTGGTGTTCACCCACATGGTGAAGGCCTGTGCGCTTGGGCCAGTCAAGGCTCGTTGGAGAAAAAGGTGGAATAGTTCGTAACACCCGGCCAAGGTAATAATCCCCACAAAGATCATCGGGAGGATGGTCACCCAGAGATACTGAGCTTTATTCATCTTGATTAAGACGGTTGTCGCAATGCACAGGGCTAACATCCCCAGCAACTGATTGGCCGCACCAAACATGGGCCAAATGGTCGAGATAGATCCCGTGCCGATTAAATACCCCCACGCGCCGACGACAAATCCGCTACAGCCGATAACGCCGGGCCACCAGTTAATCTGCTTGAGCGGTTCGTAGGCATGTCCTCCAAGTTCTTGCACAAGATACCGTGCGACCCGGGTTCCTGCATCAATCGTGGTTAAGATAAAGAGCGCTTCGAACAAAAGCGCAAATTGATACCAGTACGCCATGAGGCTTGACATGCCCGGCAGGGCTGAAAAAATGGAAGCCATGCCGACGGCAAGCGAGACGGCCCCTCCAGGCCTTCCAGACACATCCACTTCGACCATTTGCGACAGTTCATGAATTTTTGAAACAGGAAATCCCATAGATGCCAGCGTATCGATAGAGAGGTGAGTGTTGATGGCAAAGTAATCTCCCGGGATGAGGAGGCAGGCTGCGATAAGCGCAATGACTCCCACGAAACTTTCCAATAACATGGCCCCGTATCCCACGATAGCTTGTGATTCTTGGCTGATGAGTTTCGGAGTCGTTCCGGAAG
>BQIY01000175.1 GCA_021604265.1 Nitrospirales bacterium | reverse complement strand
GCCGAAGAGGGCTCTTCAGGTTACGAATTGGTCAAAATGGCTGTGGAGCAAGAAAGTCCTTATGCCGTGGTTTTTGTTGACATGCGGATGCCGTCAGGATGGGATGGCGTCGAAACCATTGAACGAATTTGGGAAATTGACCCAGCCATTCAGGCTGTGATTTGTACCGCATTCTCAGATCATCCATGGGACGTGGTGATTCCTCGCTTGGGACACCGTGATCAACTCCTTATTCTCCGAAAACCGTTTGATCCCATTGAGGTTCGACAATTAGCCAATTCGCTCACGTATAAATGGCATTGGGCAGGATATGCCAGGCTTCGTCTTGGCGAGTTGGAGCATCTTGTGGATCAGCGGATGTCTGAACTCCGTGCGGTCAATGCTCAATTAGAATATGATGTGCTTCGCCGACAGTCGATTGAAACACAGCTTGCGCAGTCCATTCGAGACTTGGAACAACGAAATAAAGATCTGAGTGAAGCCCGAGATCATGCGCTGATTGAGGTGCATGAACGCGAACGAGCAGAGCTCGCACTTCGGAATAAAGCTGAAGAATTGGCTCGCTCGAATCATGAGCTTGACCAGTTTGCTTCTGTGGCTGCCCATGATCTTCAAGAACCTCTTCATACCATCCAAGTTTTTAGCGATTTATTACGAGTGAAATGCGGCGATGCATTAGCCGGATCTGGCCACGAGTTCTTGAGTCGAATTCACAAGGCCTCTGGACGCATGCAACGGCTTATTCAAGACCTGCTTGTCTATTCCCGTTTGGAACATCAAGATCGACATATTGCCTCAGTCGCGTTGGGCGAAGTCGTTGAGGACATTCTGCAGGATTTGGCCGTGCGTATTGAAGACACACAGGCGATAGTTGAAGTGGAACCACTTCCCGTCATTGAGTCTGACAAAACTCAAATGCGTCAGCTATTGCAAAATTTAATCGGGAATGCATTGAAATTTCATAAACCGGGGGAAGCGCCTCTCGTTCGCGTGTCGGCTTGCGTTATGAAAGAGCGCCGTCAACAAGACGGACGACGGTCAAGTTTGTTGTGTCAACTTCGAATCGAGGATAACGGGATTGGAATGGATAGCCAATATACGGATCGTATATTTGGAATGTTCAAACGCCTGCATGGGCGAGATGAATTCGAAGGGACGGGGATTGGCCTTGCCGTGTGTAAGAAAATTGTTGATCGCTGCGGAGGTACCATTACCGTGCAGAGTCAGCTTGGCGAGGGGTCGACCTTTCTTCTCACGCTTCCGATGGGACATTCTCCCGAAACGGTGTACGAGTCGGACGCTGGCGTCGGTTCCATGGCTTCAAATCGTCCAGTGCGTGTTGAGTGATGTCGAGTGCTGTTTTAGTCAAATTCATGGTGTAACTGTATGAAATTTCGAGTGAAATCCTGCCTCAAGTAATCCTGCAGGACACCGATAAAAGAGACAACAGGGTGCAAAGGGCAAACTACCTGAGAAGGTAGGACGCAAAGCTTAGGGACCTGAATTGGGATGTGAGTTTTCCCGGGGTTCGCCTGGCCGCCACACTGGTCAATGAAGCGTCTCGATCTGTTTGCGCCCATCATGTTGATGGGCGTTTGTGTTTACGGCGTGCGCTTCTTCCTCCAGCTTCCTATCCTTGCTCATCGTAGAGGATCTCACCACCCTGGTATTGAATCGTACATGTGGACTCAGTTTTGTGTGCATGTCGCATGATTTGCCGACATGAGTTGCGCAAACTATAGGCAGAGCCAGTACCTCCTAATTAACGATCTTCCCATGCAAAGGCCGTCTTTCTATGATGAGATCTTTGCGTCGAGGCGCTGCAGGAATAAAGAAATTCAACAAACCAACGAGGTCGATATTTGTAAGTAACAGATACCTATCGCGAGAAACGCCGTTGACGAGAAGCGCACGATTCCCTGACGGCCAGTGTTCTTTAGATAAAAGGAGGGCGTGATGATGAGTACCTGTATGCAAGCCGTTCCCTTCATTGTGTTAATGGCAGATGATAGTACTGATGACTGTTTGGTCGCGCAGGCGGCTTGGGACGAGTGTCGACTTGGAAAAGATTTGCGGTTCGTTCATGATGGTGAAGAGTTGATGAATTACCTGACTCGCCGCGGGGTGTATGGTGATCCCGTGAAGTCACCTCGTCCTGGTCTGATTATTTTGGATTTGAATATGCCTAAAAAAGATGGATGTTCTGCCTTAGTCGAGATTAAATCTGACCACGCATTGCAGGACATTCCCATTTTGGTTTTGACCACCTCACGTGTCGCCAAGCATATCGATAGTGCCTATAACTTGGGAGCCCATTCGTTTATCACCAAACCAAATAGTTTGGACGGGTATCTAGAGTTTATGAAAGGGTTAACTCAATATCGGGCCAATGCACATGCCATGCAGAGTCCTCAGCGAGTCAAGCCTCTCCCTCTGAATTAAGAACGGAAGAAACGTCAGTTCACGTCGAATAGGCTGAGTCGGAGAAGGGTGTCTGTTCGTGAATATTCTGCAAGATAGGAAATGCCGAATACTGGTTGTCGAGGATCAGCAGAAAACGTATACGGATTGTCGACAGATGTTCGACAAACTTGCGGCAAGGACGTTTTCCTCTATTGCAGAGACGAATGATGAAGGATTGAGTACTCATCATTCTTTCAACGATCGTTCATCATTCGACGTTGAATTTGTGGAAACAGGTGAGGCTGGTATCGCATGCATTCGAAAAGCCATGGAAACGGAATATCCCTATGCCGTGGTGTTTCTCGACGAAAATGTTGGAGCGGAATGGTCTGGAAAAAAAACCATCGAAGAATATTGGCGTGTTGATCGCTTTCTCCATTGCGTCCTTTGCAGAACCCCTGTGAACAATCAATTCGAAAAAGAGCTAGAGGATGTGACGCATCCAGAGCAACTCTTGATTCTACGCAAGCCGTTTCACGAGATCGACGTTCAGCAAATTTCTACGGTCATGATACATAAATGGTCTCTTTCTCAATATGCCAAGTCGCAAGGAGAAGGTGTCTCATCTGTAGTTTCAGCGCAACGCCTTCAACGGCAAGGGGCCGAAACCTCATTGACTCACGAGAGTGAACCACGTTGGAGTGTCGAGGAACATTATCTTCGAACAGCGCAGGATTTGGAAGGAAAGAATGTAGAGTTGGCGAGGGCGAAAGATGAGTTGTCTGCCGCAAAAACACATATGGAAAATATTATCGGGTCGATGGCCGATACATTATTGGTCATTAACGCGAATATGACTATTGAGGCCGTCAATCGTTCGTTGTTGGCGTTGTTGGGATATGCAGAAGACGAATTACTTCGGGAAAGTCCGAATAAGATTTTTGGTGAAGAGTTGACGCAAGGCTCCATTATCGAAACGCTGTATTTTCAGGGTGTGGTGAACAATATCGAAACCACCTATCTGGCCAAAAATGGTCAGGTTATTCCCATCGCTCTTTCCGGCTCACTGATGAAAGACGAAAGCGGGGTTATCCAGGGATTAGTGTGTGTCGCACAAGATATTACTGAGCGGAAGCGCCTTGAAGCCGAACGGCGTCAATTTCAGGATCAACTCGTTGAAACATCCCGTCGTCTTGGTATGGCTGATGTGGCGACCAGTGTGCTTCACAATGTGGGGAATGTGCTGAATAGTATTAATGTCTCCGTTGGGATTATGGGGACGACGTTACGGCAGTCACTCGTGGGTGATGTCCGAAAAATTTCCCAAATGCTCAATGCGCACATGGATGATCTCAATATCTATTTGTCTCAGGATGTGAAAGGTCGGCAGATACCTGGATATCTTGCGCAATTGGCTGATCATTTGATCGAAGAGCAGCAAGTGACGCTCAAAGAATTAGAATCATTAATAGAAAGTTCAGAACATGCCAAGCAGTGCGTAGCGATGCAGCAAGGCATGGTCAAAGCCGGGGGAATTCATGAGCCTGTCGTCTTGGTCGACCTCATGGAGCAAGCGTTGTCGATCAACAAAGTGCTCGTAGAGAAACTTGAAGGACACATTATTCGAGAATTTGTTGATACGTCTGAAGTCATTGTTGATAAGCATCAAACATTACAAATCTTGGTCAATTTAATTCGTAATAGCCTTCAAGCCATGGAAACGGTGGGCCGCAAGATCCTTACCGTTCGAATCGGTCCTGCGACGCATGAACGGAATATGGTCCAACTCGAGGTCGCCGACACGGGCGTCGGCATTCATGCTGACCAGTTGACGCATATTTTTTCTCAAGGTTTTACCACCAAAAAGGATGGGCATGGCTTTGGACTGCACAGCGGGGCCCTGTCAGCCAAGAATATGGGAGGATCGCTTCATGTCAGAAGCGATGGGAAAGGATGTGGCGCGACATTTATTTTGACCTTGCCGGTCGCAATTTCCCCTGAGCTTTGATCATGTGACGCTTCTCGCGATGCCGCGGTGTTGCGTCAATCCCGTAGACAAAGTCTTGCCGCGACGCCAATTGTCTAGGCCGCATTTTTCTGTGTCTGACGCATTCTCCACATTATGAGTCCCAAGACCGCTGGTCCGACAAGCCATCCAGTGCTGGGTTCAGGGATCGGTTGGTTCGGCTGGATCGAAAAGGCCCCGATTTTATCATCGCGATCGAAGGCTACGTAGAGCGTATGAGTGCTTCGGTCGATCGTCACGCCTTCACACCTAGACCTTATTCGTTTTCGGCATTTCTCATTGTTTCATTAATGATGCCCATGGTGAGCGTTCTGGGGCCGCAGTCCACTTGGTCTCAGCGCGATTCTGCATTTAAGAGTGCGAGGCATCTAACCGAAAAAAAAGGATACGGGGCAGCCGTATCTGTGGGGATTCTACAGATATCTCCGGATATTGACTCCAAAGAGGAAGAAAGATTGCTTCTATGACAGAACATGAGTCTGAAGTGAATAGACGAATTCTGATTATTGATGACAATCAAGCCATTCATGAAGATTTCAGGAAAATTCTCGGTGGTGGTTCCTGGAACGATGGTTTAGCCGAAGCCGAGAAAATACTCTTTGGCGACGTTCAAGATGCTCCTGTGTCGGAAGGGTATGAAGTGGAATGCGCTGACCAAGGTCAAATTGGATTTGCGCTTGTCCAAAAGGCGATTCGGAAACAGCGTCCATTTGCCATGGCTTTTGTCGATATGCGAATGCCGCCAGGATGGGACGGCATTGAAACGATTGAATATTTATGGAAAGCGGATCCGGACTTACAAATGGTGATCTGCACGGCTTATTCAGACCATCAATGGGATCAGGTCATGCAACGGTTGGGGCATAGTGAGAAATTACTGATCTTACGTAAACCCTTTGACATGGTTGAAGTCCGGCAACTCGCTGATTCGCTGACGGCAAAATGGAACCTTGCTTATCGAGCCAAACGGCAATTGGGTTCTCTCTGTCAGACTGAGAATGCCCTCCGAACAGTGCTTGCTGAAACAGAAAGCCTCATCGCCGCAATTTCTTCGGTCTTGATCGCTCTAGACCAACACAATTGTGTTATTCGTTGGAATGCTGCAGCAGAACAGACATTTGGCGTTTCCTCTTCAATAATTTTAGGACATTCGATTGAATCAATGGACATTCAGTGGGATGGGGATACTCTGGTCCGGGCCGTGCAAGATTGCCGTAAGCAACAACAGCCTATCCAGATATCCGACCTACGATATTTTGA
>BQIY01000174.1 GCA_021604265.1 Nitrospirales bacterium | reverse complement strand
AGAACACGATGCCTGCGGTCTCGGTTTTGTTGCGCATATGAAAGGTCGGAAGTCCCATAAGATTATCGATGACGCATTAACTATTCTCAGGAATTTAATTCATCGTGGTGCATGCGGTTGTGAAGAAAATACCGGTGATGGTGTTGGCATCCTGATTCAAAAACCACATAAATTCTTCCAACGCGTCTGTGCTGAAATCAACATCGACCTCCCCGATGTCGAGAGTTACGGTGCTGGTATGGTTTTTCTTCCCACTGATTCAGCTCAAGCAAAACAATGTCAGGAAATATTTGAAAGAATTATTAAAGAAGAAGGACAGCAGTTATTAGGTTGGCGTGAAGTCCCTACCGATGATTCTTCTTTAGGCCCAACTGCGGTAGAGGGCGAACCAAGTTTCAAACAGATCTTTATCGCAAAGAGTGATTCATTAGATCCTGCTGCGTTTGATCGTAAGCTTTATGTGATCCGTAAGCGTGCCGAAAATGAAATCTGGAGTTCAGGTTTATCTGAACAGAATTTATTTTATATGCCGTCATTGTCTTATCGTACCTTTGTCTATAAAGGTATGTTAACCGGTTCGCAAATAGAACCGATGTTCCCCGAATTATCTGACCCTGATGTAGAATCAGCTTTAGCACTAGTACACCAACGTTTCTCAACCAATACTTTCCCGGCCTGGCGCTTGGCGCACCCATTTCGATACGTTGCGCACAATGGCGAGATCAATACCGCCCGTGGTAATGCCAACTGGATGAGAGCTAGAGAATCACTGTGTGAATCAGATTTGTTTGGCGATGATTTGAAAAAGTTATTTCCAATAGTCGTTGAGGGCGGTAGTGACTCTGCCACCTTTGATAATGTCATGGAATTTCTGCATATGTCCGGTCGTCCATTGCCACTCGCAGTACTGATGATGATTCCAGAAGCCTGGTCAGGGCATGAAACTATGGATGATGAGCGTAAGGCATTCTATGAATATCACGCGAATCTAATGGAACCATGGGATGGACCGGCGTCTCTGTCGTTTACTGATGGTGAAGTGATCGGTGCTGTACTGGATCGTAACGGCCTGCGTCCATCTCGTTATTATGTGACACACGATGATGTCGTTATCATGGCGTCAGAAGTCGGAGTATTAGATGTGGCTCCTGAAAACGTAAAGATAAAAGATCGCCTGCATCCGGGGCGCATCTTTATGGTTGACACCAAACAAGGGCGCATCATCGATGATGAAGAATTAAAGAAACAATTTACCAGCGAACATCCTTATGGCAAATGGTTGAAAGAAAACCTTCTGCCAATAGAGAACCTGCCGAATCCGAAACAGATACACGGTTCGAATCCAGATACCCTGTTACAACGACAACAAGCCTTCGGGTATACGCATGAAGATCTAAAATTATTAATGACGCCAATGGCGGCTAAAGGCGTTGAACCAACAGGCTCAATGGGAACAGATGCTGCACTGGCGGTATTATCAAACCGTTCGCGCTTGCTATATGATTATTTCAAACAGTTGTTCGCTCAAGTGACCAACCCACCATTAGACGGCATCCGCGAAAAACTAGTGACACAGGTCGCAACGACAATCGGACCAGAAGGAAACTTATTAGAACCAACGCCTGAAAGTTGTCGGCGAATCAAGATCAATTCACCAGTGATCACGAATGAAGAGCTGGCAAAGATTCGCGATGTGAACCTCCCTGGCTTTAAATCCAAAACGGTTGATATCTTATATCCAGTTGCCGAGGGTGGCGCGGGTATGGATAAGGCATTAGAAGCGGTTTATCTGGAAGTTGATCAAGCGATAGAAGAAGGATATACCAACGTTATACTCTCTGACCGTGGTGTTGATGAAAGTAGAACTGCAATCCCGGCCTTACTGGCAACAGCAGGAGTGCATCATCACCTGATTCGCAACGGTAAGCGAACTCGAATTGGTCTGGTACTTGAGTCAGGCGAACCGAGAGAAGTACACCACTTTGCTGTACTCATTGGTTACGGTATAGGCGCAGTGAACCCTTACCTCGCATTTGAATCACTGGGCGATTTAATTGGTAACGGTCGCTTACCAGATATGGAACATGCCGTTGCTGTGAAGAATTTCATCAAGGCGGTTAATAAAGGTCTGGTTAAGACCATGGCAAAGATGGGTATCTCTACCGTTCAGTCTTATTGTGGTGCTCAGGTCTTTGAAGCGATTGGTCTTAATAAAGAATTTGTTGATAAGTACTTTACACGAACCGCATCACGTATCGGTGGCATCGGTATTGATGTCGTCGCAGAGGAAATGAATCAACGTCATCATATTGCTTTTCCTGCGCGTGATGTGAAAGAACCTGATCTGGAATGGGGCGGCGAGTATCAATGGCGACGTGACGGCGAGTATCATCTATTCAATCCTAATACGGTCTTCAAACTACAACACGCCACCCGCTCAGGCCAATACAACATCTTCAAGGAATATACCGAACTCGTAAACGACCAAAGTGAAAACCTCGCGACCTTAAGAGGTCTGTTTGAGTTCAAGCAATCAAAGAAATCTATCCCATTAGACGAAGTCGAGTCGATTGAAAGCATCATGAAACGTTTTTCAACTGGTGCGATGTCCTATGGTTCGATCAGTAAAGAAGCACATGAAACTTTGGCGATTGCGATGAACCGTATCGGTGGTAAATCAAATACTGGCGAAGGTGGTGAAAATCCGGATCGGTTTACACCAGATGCCAACGGCGATCTAAGACGTAGTTCGATCAAGCAAGTTGCCTCAGGTCGCTTTGGTGTGACGAGTGAATATCTTGCTAACGCAGATGATATCCAAATCAAGATGGCACAGGGTGCGAAGCCAGGCGAGGGGGGACAGTTGCCTGGCTCGAAGGTCTATCCCTGGATAGCTGAAGTCAGACACTCTACCCCTTGGGTAGAATTGATCTCCCCACCACCACATCACGATATCTATTCGATAGAAGATCTGGCGCAATTAATCCACGACTTAAAGAATGCCAATCCAAAGGCACGTATCCATGTGAAGCTGGTTGCAGAAGTCGGGGTTGGAACGGTTGCTGCCGGTGTAGCAAAAGCGCATTCCGATGTTATTTTAGTCTCAGGCTATGATGGTGGCACAGGCGCTTCACCAATGAGTTCACTCAAACATGCAGGCTTGCCGTGGGAGTTAGGTGTCGCTGAGACACAGCAAGTACTGGTTATGAATGGCCTGCGCGATCGTATCGTGCTGCAAACCGATGGTCAGTTAAAGACTGGACGCGATGTCGTTATTGCAGCCTTACTCGGTGCCGAAGAGTTCGGGTTCTCAACCGCACCACTAGTGGTATCAGGTTGTATCATGATGCGTGTTTGTCATTTGAATACCTGTCCTGTCGGTGTTGCAACACAAAACCCAGAGCTTACGAAAAAATTTAGTGGTAAGCCGGAGTTTGTAGAAAACTTCTTTAAGTACATCGCAGAAGAAGTACGCGAATATATGGCAGAACTTGGATTCAAGACTGTTGATGAAATGATCGGTCAGGTAGATAGATTAGAAACCAAGAAAGCAGTCGATCACTGGAAGGCATCGGGTCTGGATTTCAGCAATATATTACTCAAACCAACGCCTCGGCCGGGTGATGAGATTTATTGTGTGAATGGACAAGATCACGGTCTGGAAAAATCACTCGATATGACCAAACTAGTGCCGTTAAGTAAAGATGCGCTAGAAAGCAAACAGAAAGTCGACATCATCTTGCCGATCAAGAACACCGATAGAACGACAGGTACTATCCTCGGTTACAACATCACGACACGTTATGGCAGTGAAGGTTTGCCAGAAGATACGGTGAACATTCATTTTAATGGATCAGCCGGAATGAGTTTTGGCGCCTTCTTACCGAAAGGTGTCACAATGACCCTGGAAGGTGATTCAAACGATTACATCGGCAAGGGGCTGTCCGGCGGCAAGATCATTGTCTACCCACCGCGTAAATCATCCTTTGTAGCAGAAGAAAATACCCTGGTTGGAAATGTTGTGCTCTACGGTGCAACCGATGGAGAGGCCTACTTCCGTGGTATTGCCGGCGAACGCTTCTGTGTACGTAACAGTGGCGTGAATACCGTTGTTGAAGGTGTGGGTGACCATGGTTGTGAATACATGACCGGCGGACGTGTGGTTATTATTGGCAAGACCGGCCGTAACTTTGCCGCGGGTATGTCTGGTGGTATTGCCTATGTGCTCGATGAAGAAGGCGATTTTGAGATCCATTGTAATAAAGGCATGGTCAATCTCGAAGCGATAGAAACTAACGAAGATATCGACCTCGTCAAAGGCTTGCTAACAAAACATGTGCAGTACACACAAAGTACCGTTGCTGAAAAGATATTAAGTAACTGGAACGAATACCAATCTAAATTTGTAAAGGTCATGCCTGTTCAATACAAGCGTGTGCTCGAAGCCATCAAGCGAGGCAAAGAGAAAGGCCTGACCGAAGAAGAAGCCGTAATGGAGGCAGCCAATGGGTAAACCAACCGGGTTTATGGAGCACGGCAGGGAGAAACAACCCTACCGACCTATAACAGAACGCAAGCAAGACTGGAAACAGGTCATGCAACCTTGGCCTGTTGCGCCATTGAAAGAACAAGCCTCGCGTTGTATGGATTGTGGTATCCCTTTCTGTCATCAAGGTTGTCCTTTAGGTAACTTAATCCCAGATTGGAATGACTTGGTCTATCGCGATCAATGGCAAGATGCCATCAAACGACTGCATGCCACCAACAACTTCCCGGAATTCACCGGTACCTTATGTCCTGCTCCTTGTGAAGGTGCCTGTGTACTTGGTATTAATGATGATCCCGTTACGATCAAAGCGGTCGAACTCTCTATTATCGATAAGGCTTGGGAAAACGGTTGGATCAAACCCGAGATCCCGGAAAAGAAAACCGGCAAGAAGGTTGCTGTTATAGGATCCGGACCCGCAGGCATGGCCGCTGCACAACAACTCGCGCGCGCCGGACACGATGTCACCTTGTTTGAAAGAGATGATCGTATTGGCGGTTTAATGCGCTACGGTATCCCCGAATTCAAGATGGAAAAGAGTCGAATCGATCGTCGTATGGAACAGATGGCAGCGGAAGGCGTGACCTTCAAACCAAACAGCCATATCGGCATCGATATTGATGCGACAGAATTAAAGAAAGAATTTGATGCCTTGGTCTTAAGCGGAGGTGCCAGCGCACGACGTGACTTACCAATCCCTGGACGTAAGTTAAAGGGGATTTATCAAGCGATGGATTTCTTGCCACAAGCAAATAAAATTTGCATGGGTGATACGATTCCAGAAGACGAGTTGATCAATGTAAAAGGTAAACACGTGATTATCATCGGTGGTGGTGATACCGGCGCCGATTGTATCGGCACCTCACACAGGCAAGGGGCAGCCTCAGTGACCTCACTAGAGATCATGCCGCGCCCACCAAGAAGTCGTGCAGAAGATAACCCATGGCCTCAATGGCCATTCATCTATCGTACCGCCTCGGCGCACGAAGAAGGTGGCGAACGAGTCTATTCAGTACAAACAAAAAAATTCCATGGCGATGCTGACGGTAATGTAACGGAACTAGAACTCACTAAGGTAGAGCTACAACGCGAAGCCGGTCGTATGCAGTTCAATGACGTACCTAACAGCAAAGAAATGCTTAAAGC
>BQIY01000173.1 GCA_021604265.1 Nitrospirales bacterium | reverse complement strand
GTGGTTTGTTCAATAACCATTGGAATGAGCATACGGTCGGTTCCTCCTCAGGGGCTTTATCGGTTTGCGTATCTGGGTTTCTTAACGATTTCGGTCTGATGGATTCAATGTATGTTCTTCAAGGTTTCGTCAATAACTTACCCTTGAATCACGGAAAATTGGTACACGAGTTGGAGCGCTTTTTCTGCCAGAAGACGTTCACGAAACTCCTCACGCGATTGCTGGCCTCCGGCTTCAACCATTTTTCGTACTTCTTCCACAGGCAGTTTCACCTGTT
This sequence comes from Nitrospirales bacterium, assembly GCA_021604265.1. Next base: position 5,426 of record BQIY01000173.1, on the reverse strand, counting down.
GGGCGAGCTTCGTCATCTCTGCCTCCATGTCATCGTCTTCGACCGTCAGCCCCTCTTTCTCGGAAATACTTTCAAGGATTAATCCAAGTTTGACCCGTTTTTTGGCTTCAGGCTGGAGCTCTTGTTGAAGACGCTTGGCTTCTTCCTGAAGTTTAAGCGGATCATCGGTGCCGCCCTGGCCTTTTTGATGTTCGCGCAGCAACTTTTGTCGCACCATGGTTTGGAGCTCACGTTCAATAAGCGGCTCTGGAATATCAAAGTGGTGCATGGTGACGAGCCGGTCAATGACTTGTTCTTTGTAGCCGTCTTCGATGTCTCGTTTGAGCAATGTATCAAACTGTTCACGAATGGATGTCTTGAGGTGTTCCAGATTTTCATAGTCTCCGCAGTCTTTGGCAAATTCATCATCCAATTCAGGGAGTGTTTGTTGTTTGATCGCATCGATGGTGAAACTGAATGTGACGGTTTTTCCGGCCAGTCGTTCATCTGGATGATTGGCTGGATATTCTTGTTTGATGTCGACTCTCGACCCAGCCGTTTGCCCGATCAGGTGTTCTTCAGCTTCCACTCCAAGAATTGGTGTTTTTGACCCAATTTTGTGCAAATGGCCTGTTTTCTTGGTCCCTTCAACGGGTTGCCCATCAAGTAATCCTTCCAAGGTCAAGACGGCATGCATGCCGTCAGCAAGCACGGCACCATCGGGAGCGGCATCAATTTGCGCATGCTGCTCCTGGAGGTTTGCTAATGCCTGATCGACCTGTTCTTCAGTGACTGTCCGAGCGTCAGGTTTGAGAGATATCGGGTTAGGGGGGCGATAATCGCCAAGTTTAATGGTTGGCTTGATCTCGACGGTTGCCGTAAAGGTAAAGGAAGCGTTTCGCTGTATTTTTAATCGTTCAAATGGCGGGATATCAACGAGCACTGGAACAACGCCAGCTTCCTTGACCGCTTGTTGATAAAAATTGGGGACAATCCGTTGCACCACATCTTGTTCCACCATCTTGGCATAACGTTTTTCCAACACGGCAATTGGGGCTTTGCCTTGACGAAATCCAGGGACACGGACTTGACGTTTGAGTTCCCCATAGACCCTTTGAAATTCATCATTGACGGCATCTTCCGGAACTTCAATCTTCAAAGCCCGTTTAACAGGTCCTAATTCGGTCATTTCCAATTTCATGGAGCAGTCACTCCTCTACGGTTTGCACGCACGCGAAGGGTTAAATAATGAGTGTATATGAAAAAATAGCTTAAGGCTAAGCCTATAAATACACTATTTGAATGCTATGACAGTCTATTCGAATGTTGGGCTGATAATCCCCAGGTGCTCTAGACGTGAGGCACCCTGTTCCCAAGCTAAAGTATAATGCCAGTCCATCATTTTACACTAGTCCTAGGTGTAAAAACTCATGAGGGCCTTGGTTCTTGAACATTCATTCATCTTTAATTTTTTGACAGGGATGTTAGGCGGTAGGCTCATGTGTCTAGATGTGATTTAGGTAAAAGTACTCATGTGTACTATCATCGACATTGTATACGTATTATGGTGCGAGAGGGGGGACTTGAACCCCCACGGTTACCCACAAGATCCTAAGTCTTGCGCGTCTGCCAGTTCCGCCACTCTCGCATGTCTGTACCCAGAGTCAATGACTGAGTCAGGCTCGAAAGTTAATTCTAATGGAAAATAAGGGATTTAGGAAAGTAGCACCTCTCTTAAATATTCATCTTCTTGACTTTTCCTTGAACCTTCAAGGGAATAGATTCCGATTGATGTAGGCAGCATAGCTAAGACTTCTTGCGAGAATGTTCTGAGTAGAGTATGGTAGCACCATTATGGCACTCAAAACCCTGTACCAAGATATCTATCGAAAGTTTATGGAAAGCCGTCAAGAACACAAGGGTTATGACTTTCAGCATTCGACGGCCGAAAGCGTTCCCCCTCGCCAAGTGACATTTAAGGAAAAGCTCAAACCGTGGACCTTTAACCGCCCGAGCCGCCTCAAGAAAATTGCCCAAGAACGAGATCAGATGCAGCAAGAAATCTTGGCCTTGAAACGCCCACCCCAATCATCCCGGTAAGAACCTGTTTCGTTAAGGGTTCGCGTGCGAATACCTTCACATGTTTGGATGTCGACCCATGACATTTAGCCACATTGCTTATTCCTTCCATACCTGTGAGCCTGCCCAGTCATTGCGCTTCGACAGATGGGCGTCTCAGCACAAAAATGTAAAAAAATATGCTTGCCTAAACCCTTAGGAATCCGTTTCGTGTCAGAGTTTTTTCAATCCACCATTCAACTCTATACACAGGCTATGCAGGCCACTGTCCGCTCGTTTCTGCGGGGATGGATCATGATTCTGGTCGTGGTGGGCTTTGCCATGCTGATGATGGTGGTGACCTTGCTGGCTTCGTCGCTCGGCATGCTTGGTGGCTTGATTGCCGGGGCTGCCAATGCATTTGTCATTGGCGCAACGTTATATCTCGTTGAACAGGTCGTCCTGGGGGCGAGGAAGATACAGTGGAAGGATATACCGCACAGTGCAGGTCAATATTTCTGGGATGTGATTTCCGTTGGATTTCTTGTGTGGTTTCCTCTCATGATGTTGGAAATGGCCTTGCAGGCCAATCCCTATCGTCCCGTCCTGACGACAGCGGTGTTTTTTCTTGTCTTCGTGTTGTTAAATCCCGTGCCGGAAGTCATCTATCAACGTCGTCCAGGTTCAGCCATGGACGTGGTGCGGGAAAGCTATGAATTCGTTCTTGAGAACTGGATCGAGTGGTTTTTGCCTATTGCGATACTGTTGGCTCCCTTTGGCCTGTCTTTCTTTTTTGAATTTTCCAGTCAAGCCGGGATGAGGGGAGGTCTCGATTTCTTTCAAATTTTCACCGTACCCTTTCGATTGTTGACAAGTTGGCTCGAGTACTTTGGGATTTCCAACGCCGGAAGTTCATTCTTGATCATCCTTTGCACGCCGATCCTCGGCGTGCTCATGTTGATTTTTCGAGGACATCTGTTTTCAGCGCTTTATGGGTCGACAAGGCGACAGCGGCAGTTTCAGGCCCGTTCGCGGCCTTAATAAGTCTGAGGATGGAAGAAGTCTGTCCTTGTGAGCAGGTAATGCCCGTTCTGGCCATTCGTTGCTTGTCGCACTGTAGGCCTCGTGGTAAGATCGATTTTCTTTCGTGTCGTTGGGGTGACCGCTTCCTTTTCGGTCTCATTCTGTGAATATGAGAAAGAGCTGGGTTGTGAAAGAATGCCTCGGCATGATACCAACCTAGAGAATGCTCTGTGCCTGTGGAGAGGTGCGAGAGTGGCCGATTCGGCGTGATTGGAAATCACGTGTGCCGGCAACGGTACCGAGGGTTCGAATCCCTCCCTCTCCGCCATGGCGTTTTCAGAAAAAAATGGGGTAAAAGGAGAATGAGCACGTCATTTGGTAAATAGGTGAAATTTGAATGGAACGAACCTTCGAATTTTGCGAAAAGGAGTGGTACCTATGGGGTTAAAAGTCTCCGAAATTGCATTCACAGGATACCCCGTATCGGACATCACGCGCGCTAGAGATTTTTATGAAGGTATCCTCGGTCTCTCTCCCGGGGAAATCGATGGAGAAATTCCAGGAATGCCGGGGAAATTCTGGGTAGAGTATGAAATTGGTTCACAAACATTGGCCATCTCGAATGCCTGGGAGCCTTCAAGTCAAAGCGGACCGTCAGTTGCCTTGGAGGTGGAAGACTTTCAAGACGCTGTGGACTACCTGAAAGAACACCACGTGACTATTGTGGCTGAGTGCATTGAAACCCCAGTCTGCCGTATGGCATTGATAGAAGATGGGGATGGAAACGGAATAACTATTCATAAAAGGAAATAGTTCATCGCGTAGCAAGGACTAGGGGCTGGGCCCTGTGCAACAGAATCCTGTGAACTCCGCCAGGTCCGGAAGGAAGCAACGGTAAGCAGGCGAGTCTGGGTGCCGCAGGATCACCTGGCCCCGATTTATTCAGTGAAAAAGGCAAAGTGGAAAATGTAAAATACAGGAGAGAGTCCGCTTCATTTTTCCTTTTGCAATTGACAATTTCTCCTTTATAACCTTATGGAATATCAGGTTTCTGCCAGAAAATATCGGCCAGGTAGTTTTCAAGAGGTGATCGGACAGCCTCATGTGGTCCAGACCATCCAAAATGCCATTGGCCGAGAGCGGGTGGCGCATGCGTATGTCTTTTCCGGCATGCGCGGGGTGGGGAAAACCACCGTTGCGAGAATTGTGGCCAAGGCCCTGAATTGTGAGAAAGGGCCTACCGGCGAACCCTGTGAGACCTGTGCGAGTTGCGAGGAAATTACTCGGGGGCAGTCAGTTGATGTGATTGAAATTGATGGAGCGTCTAATACTGGAGTGGATGATGTTCGAGAATTGCGCGAAAATGTGAAGTTTGCTCCATTTCGTGGGAAATTTCGCGTCTACATTATTGACGAAGTGCATATGCCCTCCAATTCGGCCTTTAATGCCTTATTGAAAACACTTGAAGAGCCGCCGAGTCATGCCGTGTTTATCTTTGCGACCACTGAAGTCCATAAGATTCCTGCTACCATTTTATCGCGTTGTCAGCATTTCACGTTTCGGCGAATTTCGCGATTAGAGATTATTCGTCAATTGCAGCACGTCGTTAAGGAAACAGGCACATCTATTGAAGAACGCAGCTTGGCATCGATTGCGAGAGCCAGTGACGGCAGCATGCGTGATGCCTTGAGCTTACTGGATCAGGCCGTGGCGTTCGGGGGCGAAGCTGTGCGACATGAGGATCTCGAAGCCTTATTGGGATCAGTCCCGGATGAATTGGTGCGAAACCTGGTCGATGCCCTGATTCAGCAAGATGCTGCGGCTGGGGTGACGTGTGTGGCGCAGGCGTTTGATCAGGGCTATGAACTCCGAATCTATTGTCGAGAAATTGTGGAACGTCTTCGAAACGTTCTTGTGGCAGCCGTAGTGACTTCTCGTGAGCAAGTGCAATCATTGATTGAACTGCCGAGCGAGGAAGTTGAAACGACGATGGGCCAAGCCCAGCAAGTGAGCGAAGCCTTTCTGCAGGAGGTCTTTCAGATTTTTTCGAAAACAGAAGACAGCCTGCGGATGAGTGCGCATCCGCGATTTCTGTTGGAGGCGGCAATTGTTCGAGCGACGCAATTAGGAAAGGTGTCTCCGCAAGAGTCTAAGCCGGAAATATCTCCTGCAACCGCGTCTTTGCCACGTCAGCCGTCACCGAATACGACACGTCCTGCCTCTGATGCCTCTGTGCGTACTCGAATACCGCAGCCTGCTAATCCGGCCTCTCTTCGTCCTGAACTCTCCCCTCAGTCAACGAATCGTGACCGTTCTCAGATGGAACGCAAGGCGACCACAAGGCCGGAACCAACGAGCAAGCCGAT
>BQIY01000172.1 GCA_021604265.1 Nitrospirales bacterium | reverse complement strand
CTCGGTTTTGGTAACCACGTTCGAAACCATTTCTGAAAGAAAGATCCCACCACATATACGCGAGGACTAAATTCTGAGAAATGCCTTGTCCTTCCACATACATCATACCGAGATTGAATTGCGCCTCCGCAAAATCCTGCTCAGCTGATTTTTTAAACCATTTCGCTGCTTTCTTAAAATTTCGAGAAACCCCTTTGCCCGTAGCATACAGAACACCGAGATTATATTGCCCCACTGCATCGCCTTGCTTAGCTGAACGTTTAAACCATTTGGCAGCTAAATTGTAGTCTTGAATAACCCCTAGTCCAGCAGCATACATCTGACCAAGGTTATATTGCCCAACTGCATCACCTTGTTCGGCGGCCTGGCGATACCACTTCAAGGCTTTTGGGTAGTCTTGAGAAACCCCATAGCCTTTTTCATACATCACACCTAGGTTGGATTTTCCCGCCGTATCACCTTGTTCGGCGGCCTGGCGATACCACTTCAAGGCCTTTTGGTAGTCTTGGGAAACTCCATAGCCTTTTTCATACATCACACCCAGAGCGGTCTGTGAAGGCACTAATCCCTTCTCGGCTGCCTTTTGATACCATTTCAAGGCTTCTGTGTAGTTTGCTGGTGCACCTTCTCCGAACCGGTATCTCTGCCCAAGATTGAATTGGGCCTCTACGTGTCCCTGTTCGGCTGCCTTCCGGTACCATTTCACAGCTTGTTTATCGCTTTGACGAATGCCTTGCCCATTTCCATACATCTGCCCTAGTTGGAACTGTGCCTCTACGTAATTCTGTTTGGCTGATTTTTTAAACCATTTCTTAGCTTCCTTATAGTCCTGTGGAACGCCTTGCCCCACCAGATACATCTGCCCTAGTTCAAATTGCGCGTCGGCATCTCCTTGTTGGGCGTCGCGTTGAACTCTGGAAAAATTATTCTTTTCTTCTTTAGCATTGCAAAGACTAGGTATAAAAAAGAAAATTACGAAAACAAGTAATACCCTAGGAAGTAGAAAAATTTTCATGAGGCCAGTCTCCTGGATCCCTAGAGAAACAATCAACTTTTCTCTACGGGAAGGAAGCAAAAAATTCTTCGAATTTACACACTACAAAATTGAAAGGTTTTCTCTCATACTTACATTTACAGTTCTTTATTACTGAATTTTAATCAGTACGGGTCCTTCCTTGTCTCGGTCAAGAATGCCGATTTTGATCAGCGTGTTATCTTGGGGATCGAAACTAAAAGACCATGTGACTCTTGGCAACGAGCTTTCGACTGCGGGACCAAATTGTACCCAGTATTCATGTCTGGCAGGATGAAGCATGGACATTAAGAACTCCTGATCCTTCAATACCCTGGAGACAGTGTTTTCTACGTACTCGTCTGATCTTTTTACGAGTGTCATCCCTGCTTTTGAAAGCTCTTTACTCCAAGAATCCAATGTCTTCTTGAACTTCTCGAAAGGCATTCGCCAATGAATACTCTTCCTGGCTATGGTAGGAATGTTATATTGCTTTTCTCTAAAAGGGATGGGAGAAATTGAGAGATCAAACTTTGTATCATATGTGATGGAGTAAAGACGGTCATGAAGAAATTCTAAATGCACGCCTTTCGTTTTTATTTCTGTCGCCACCCCTTTAGGTTTAAAAGATGGATTCACCACGGGGCGGGATCCGTCCCTAAAGGCTTCGGCCACGTCTCCGGCAGACATTCCAATTGTTATTAATCCAACTTTTTTATCTTGGGCAAAGCCGAAAATGAACAATGTCAACAAAATAAGAATGACGATCAGAAACCTTTTCATATGCAACCTTTCTCCTTTATTTCAAATTTAGGTCTGAGCCAACAAAGGTACACATATAGGGTCTAGCCGATATAGGTACTGGAACGGCTACATTTTCCCCCAACCTATAGGGGAACTGCCTTTGCCGGACAGAATTCTATAATCATGTCTGGAGGCCCAATCTCGTCCAGCTCTATACAACTCATTACTTCCGCAATTTAAATAGGCCTCTGCCATCATTTTGTTTCCATGTTTTCCTAAGGTATTAATTAGAATAGGAAGAATTTCACTGTTTCCTATACCGATAAATGAAAATAGAGCATTCATAATGGCTCTATAATCAGTAGATTCAACATCCTTTAATAAAATTTTCTGTGTAAGGTCCCAAGATTCTTTTAACTCCTTACTTTTTCTTTCTGCCACTAAAGAATGAATTTTGGTCTTCCCCTGGTTTTGTGGACACAATCGAAAAGGTTCATAATGAGCTAGGAGGTGTGTCATGGAACAGCGGAGGAGATTTTCGAAGGAGTTTAAACGCGAGGCGGTGCAGATGGCAACCGGGGCCAATCTGTCCATTAAACAAGTTGCTGCGGATTTAGGCCTTCTGCCAACGTGCTTAGTCGCTGGTGCCGGGAGCAGCAGTGTGATGGACCAAAGGCGTTTCGAGGCCAGGGCATCCCGCGCGATGAAGAAGTGGCTCGACTGAAACGGGAGTTGGCTCGCGTGAAGCGAGAACGGGATTTTTTAAAAGACGCGGCGGTCTTCTTTGCCAGGGACACGCCGCGCGATACGCCATGATCGCCACCTGTCGCCATCTCTTCCCGATTCGGATGATGTGTCGCCTTCTGCGTGTCTCCTCAGGTGGCTACTATGCGCGACAGACACGTCCCCAGAGCCAGCGTGCAACGAGGAATGCGCAGCTGGTCCAGGCCATTCACCGCATTCATACGGAGAGTGATGCGGTCTATGGCAGTCCAAAAGTTTGGAGGGAGTTGCAGGGACAGGGGCAGTCCTGCGGCAAGCAGCGAGTCGCCCGGCTCATGAAACAAGCGGGACTGCAAGGCATTCCGGCCAAGAAGCGCTGGCGCACCCGCAAAGTAGGCGCCCGACCTGCGGGCGTGACCAATCAGCTGGCCCGCGACTTTGCAGCGGCCACACCCAACACGAAATGGGTGACCGATATCACGTATATCCGCACAGCTGAAGGGTGGCTCTATCTCGCCGTCGTTCTTGATTTGTTTTCTCGGCAAGTGATCGGATGGTCGATGCAACCGCACCTCGGTCGTGAGCTCGCCATCCAGGCCGTGCTGATGGCGGTGGGGCGACGAACGACCTCAAGTGAGGTGGTCCTGCACTCGGATCGTGGTACACAGTATACAGCCGATGACTATCAGGCGTTTCTTCGCACGCATGGAATTGTGAGCAGTATGAGTGGGGTGGGCAATTGTTATGACAATGCCGTGGCCGAAAGCTTCTTTGGGTTACTGAAGCGCGAACGCATCAACCGGCGCCGCTATCAAACACGAGCCGAGGCTCGGACCGATGTCTTTGACTATATTGAACGGTTCTATAACCGCCAGCGGCGGCACTCCTACTCCAAAGGTCTGTCGCCAGACACGTATGCGAAACAGCACGTGCAAACTCTTAACTAACCCGTCCACGAAATCGGGGGAAGACCACCTGGGTGAGTACGATTTCTCAGACGAAAAGCTTAAGGATTCCTTTGGGATCAAGCCCCCAAAATTGGCAGGTTATCCCGCTCAAAATTTGGATGGATAAGAATCGGTGTTTCATACGAATTGACAAGCACTTTCATAAAATCCTATGGCCGCTTATGTACCTTTGTTGGGCTGGACCCAATTTTTGTTCTACACCTGGGAGCTGCTCCTCAACTCATTCGATCCCACACAGAGCTTCATTGGACAGGTTTGCGGCTAAGTTAAGCGACAATTATGTGGCTTGATGTTATGTCGTGTGTTTCGCTTCTTTCGGCACAGGATATTGCAGATGAAAGTGAGGGCACATCCCATCGAATGTTTGTCCATCGAACGTCGAATAAGGTTGAGTTTGGTTGTACTGACTCAACCATGCCCCAATGTGAGTACGAGGGTGAGAACCGTTCTCAAAGGCATGCAGGTAGACACATTCATATTTGAGGTTTCGCTACAGCCGTTCGATGAACACATTATCCATCTACCGACCTTTGCTATTCATATCACCGCTTTAGGAGTGGAGCTTATGGAGCTGCGCTTCGTGCTCGGGTTGGCTCTTCTCCAGCTTCCCTTAAAAACCCACCTCCATCACGGCCAGGGCTTCATGGTTCCAGCAATGAATGACGGTGGCATGTACGCCATTTTCCCCAGCCAACACCGCCTTCACGGAATGCAGTCAACGCCACCTTGGCCTTAAAATTTGCGGGATGGTGCTTGTGGTTTCGACTCATATTTATGACCCTCCTTTGGTCACAAATTGCAGCATAACACCCTGTCCGAATTCTTAGGATCATCTCTCCCCCTTACAGGATCCATCCCTTGTAATGATTGTAACGAAGTCCGTTATTTATGAATTGCCTTTAAGTATACGTATCTAGCACTAGAAAATTTCTAGCTTTCACGTACCTAAATCAAGCAGAGGTTTACTTTCAAAAGAAAACGGGTTCGTTAAAGAAATTTATTAAACAACCGATATAGATAATTAAGACACGAAGCCCTTTTGAGGCTGAATTCTCAATGATTCCTGCATCTTTTCGTATTTTTCACCGAGCCGATATTCGTCAGGCTTAATTCTCTATACATTTTGGGGTCACGAAGAGAGAAGGAGAGTTCTCCGATGACTCACGAAGAATCGATTCTTCACTCTCGGTTACTCCTTCATTTTCTACTTCATACTTCTAGCAATACATGTCACCTCCACTCATATAGTCACGATGTATTATCAATATCCTATCGATAGAGGAGACTGCTCTATGAGATTGACGCTAACTGAGGGTTCGATACTTGTAAATCCAGCTATTTCTTATAGGCAAACTTCACGATATGGGCGATGTGTACGCTTTCCGACATTATGCATTCTCAATGAGTCTGATCTGATTCCGAAGTCCGTCAAGTCTGTGAGGCTACTGGCAAAAGTCATTGCCATGAGCCTTCTAGTAACATTTCTGATGCTGTTTGAATCTCAAACGATACTCGCGAACCCGGGCGCATCAGCCTGGTTAGGCCATGTGGCCGCTGATCAAACACTCCACGTCAATAACCGGCATCCCAGCGCTAATGATGAAAACTCTGGATTCGAGAGGACGATGCCACTCATGACGATATCCAAAGCGGCACGAATTGCAGTTGTGAGTCGTAAGCAAGGGGTCAGCACCGAAATCCTCATTTATCCCGGCACGTATCGTGAGTCAATTAAGATGGGATTCGCAGAACGGAAAGATGACCCTCCAATTATTCTTCGTGCCCGGAAGGAAGCTCCTGGAGAAACTATTATTTCTGGTTCAGATATCTGGAGCAATTGGAAAAAGACTTCTCACAATATTTATACCCACCCATGGCCTTATCAATGGGGCTTGCAACCTGTTCTTGCCACATGGGCTGAACGGGTTCCAATTAATCCCATTATTCAACGACGAGAAGTAGTTTTCATCAATGGCGAACGTCTCGAGCAAGTTCTAGCTTTCTCAGATCTACGCCCAGGAACTTTTCATATCTCAGAGAAAACCAAAACCATTTATTTACAACCGCCCCATGGAATCCAATTGTCCAAAGCACGTGTGGAAGTCTCCATCCGACCGAACCTTTTGAATGTTTTTCGAATAGAAAACTTTGTCATCGAAGGTTTGCAATTCCAACATGGTGCTTCTGCTATAGGTCAGAATGGAGCTGTGCATATCACCAGCTCAAAAAACGTACTCATCGAGAATAATCGGTTTATGCT
>BQIY01000171.1 GCA_021604265.1 Nitrospirales bacterium | reverse complement strand
GTCAAGCGGTACAGCCAGGCGACGTGTCGATTGCTCCAGGATATTGCCGTATGTGGCCGAATGAGCAGCGTATCGAGACTTTGGCTCCGTTAAATCGCGTCAACAATCAACAGCTCGAAGCGGCAGCTCAAGAATGGTCAGATCTCTATCATGACGCCCCTCGGCCTCATATAGTGTTGTTGGTCGGTGGGAGCACGGTGAGGAATACCTTAGATGCATCCGTTACGCAGCGGTTAGGAAAGGATGTCGCCGAATTGGTCAAGAAAACTGGCGGGACCGTGCACGCTGTGACCAGTCGCCGTACGGGAAAGGAAGCAACAGCAGCACTCAGGAAAACACTGGGAAGTTCCGGTATTGTGCAACAATGGAAGCCTGGGCAAGAACGAAATCCGTACTGGGGTTACCTTGCGGTGGCCGATATCATTATTGTGACAGGAGATAGTGAGTCCATGGTGGGTGAAAGTGTCTCAATCGGGAAGCCTGTTTTTATTTATGCCTTACCAGAAAAATCCATGACGCCATTCGCTCGTCTGCGTGAAGCCATCGTTCTTGCAGGCCGAGCATCGTTAGAACATCAGCAAGGAAGTTTCTGGATCCGCGGATTTAGAAGTTTCAGTGCCTTTTTGTTGCGTCAAGGGCTTGTGAGGCCGCTTCGTGACCTGAATGCGTTTCACCAGGTGTTGGTGGATCAGGGTTTTGCGTATTTTTTTGGTCAAGACCATGAAATTGGAAGGCATAAACCGCTTCGTGAATCGCAAGTTGTGAGCCAAAAAGTTAAGTCTCTTCTAGGTTTTCTCAACTCATAATCTTTGCTATGGTAATACAATGTTATTCTCTCAACTGTATTAAACATAATTTTATGCGTGCTGTTTTTACATTGTCTTGATTTATCCGGAATATATTCGTCAATGCATTATTCTCCATTTTTACCTTCATCCTTCCTTCATTTATTCTTTTTTTCTTATCCAATATCTCTTCTGCGTTGCCGTTCTGTCAGTTGCCTCTAATGCTTTGAGGCAAGAATGTTTTACTAACATGGCTGTTGTGCTGGTCGGGACGTGAAGGTGTGAGTCTTCCAATCGTTTTGGCCTATGGCGTCAGCGTGCGATCAGCAAACTGAGAGGGGCACACATTGCCTGAACTGGTTAAGGACCATGCTTCGCCTCCTGTAATTCGTCATGAGGTGTTTGCTCAGCAGGATGTCCGGTATCCGGACATTGTTTCTCATCAAATTGCTCAGACTCCCAAACGTTGGAACGGTGCAAAATTCCGAGTGATGGTCAAGCATGTGCTGGCCTGTCTATGCTATCCCTTTTTCGGAGTCGAACGTGTTGGCCACTGGTTTGGTATCGTTCCTTACCTTCCTGTCTCCGGTTCGCAGTTTATTGATCAGACATTTAGTCCTCCGGAACGTTTTGCTTATGCCAAGGGCAATGGGGAATCGTTTGAAAAGTTTTGGGATCGCCCTGCGCCCTCTCTCGTGACATTCAATCATACTCTGCTCGTTCCCGGGGGATCTGCTGATCAAGACGGGTTTGTGTTTGAGGGCAAGAGACGGCCTGTTTTAGAAGCGTGTCATCCTTTTAGGCAACGTCTGAAATATCGTCGCCGGAAATGGCTGGATAATGTTCCAGTTGCCTATCGTGCTCGGCATCCGCGGCCGCAATATTTCCCAGGGCGTATTGCGGTTCTCACTTCCCAAAATCAACATCAGTACTCGCATTGGCTCTTTGATATTCTCCCTCGCCTTGCCAAAATGCAGGAGTTTTACGGAACAACCGACTATTATTTCCTCCAATATGCTCATCCATTTCAAGTCGAAACCATCAATCGATTGAAGTGTACGGGTGAGGGGCAGATTATCAATAGTATGCAGATCCCGTGGGTCTGTGGTGATGAACTTGTGGTTCCTTGTCATCAAATTCTGTTCGGGTATCATTATCCTCGCTGGGTGTGTGAATGGCTACGTAAAGCATTTTTGCCAATGCGAGATGTTGGCGTGAAGCGCAAACGAAAGATTTATGTGTCCCGGGTGCTTGCTGAGAGACGGACGGTGACAAACGAGCAAGAGTTAGTTGATTTTCTCTGTCAGCAAGAGTTCGAAATTTGTATCCTGGAACAGTTGTCGTTTGCTGAGCAAGTGGCGGTATTTCAAGATGCTGAAGTCATTGTGGCACCCCATGGTTCTGGACTAGCCAATTTGGTGTTTTGCGATCCAGGGACCCAAGTGATTGAGTTGTTTCCGTCGCGTGCGACAGATGCCTATTTTCGTCTTTCCGTAGACATGAATTTGAAATACAAGTGCATCAAAACGCGTGATGTCATTCCGCATCCACGTGTGAGTGATAATTTTTCAGTGTGTATTGAAGATGTCCGAGATGCTCTTGCTTGAGAGTGGTGGTATGAGACCTATTTATTTTTCTTTAATCATTCGCTGAAATTTGCCTCTAATTTGAGGGCGCTTCTAAAAACCGTCTTTTTCCGCGATGGCGGCGTCAGCCACGTGCTCAAATCCTCATGTCTTGGCTCCCTACGTTCAAAATATCAAGAGCTCGCTTCCCCTCACACCATGGTAGGTTCATCAGTGTCGTGAGGGTCGTTCCACTATCGTAGCCAAGGCTCAGGGCAGTGGCCTTGGGCACGATGGGCCAGAGAGCAGACGGTACGGCCATCTTTCCTTTGTTGGGATGGATTCTCCTTTCCGCGAGAACGATAACAGATGCCCAAGTACCGTGCGCCTGACTTTCTTGCCCTCACGAAAAAACCCTAGTTTTGAGAGGTACCCTTGAAAGAGTTTATACAGAACACCGTTGACGAACCTTGACGACTTTAGATATAGAACACCACGTCACGAGGTAGTTAAGAGATTTTCCACATACGTGCGACAGTATGCTTGCCTTTTGCTGGTCTTCTCGTCACGATCTGTTTTACTCAAGAGCCAAGGCTTACATTCGCTGGTGATCGTGTCAACCATTGACCTTCTATGATCCAGAAATGGTCTTAACCGGTTAGCGTATTCTTCTACCTAATCATGAAAAACTTTGTCTTTGGGATATTGATGGTTCTTGTGAGCCTGCTTCTGGTCTTGGGCGCATTTGAGACCTACGTGCGGGTGACGCAATCGGATGTCAATAATTTTGATATTGAAATGTGGCGCTATGCGCGTGACGTCAAGCGGGTCAGCGAGATTCCTGGTATGGGACACGAGCACGTGCCCAATCAATCGGGGACCTACATGGGGGTTCCTGTTGCAATCAATTCTGTCGGGTGGCGTGACCAAGAATATGATTTAGAAAAACCAAGCAATCGTGTTCGCATTATGATGCTTGGAGATTCTGTGACGTTTGGTTGGGGGGCTCCGCCAGAAGGCGTCACATCCAATGTTCTCGAATCCATTTTGAATCGCAATGGGGCTCTGCAACAGTATGAGGTATTGAATACGGGAATTGGCAATACCAATACGGCTATGCAAACAGCGTATTTCCTTCACGAAGGCTTTCAGTATCGTCCGGATATCGTGGTGTTAAACTATTTCATTAATGATGCGGAGCCAACTCCGTCTCGCACTCAAAATGTTTTCGTGGAACATTCCTATGCAGCAGTCTTTTTAGCCGGTCGTCTTGATGTCTTCATGCGAAGTTATTTTGACCGAGGTGATTGGTTGAGTTATTACCGAAATCTTTATACCGAAAGTCAATCTGGGTGGGTTGCCGCGCAGAAGGCAATTCGACAACTTATTGAATTTTGCAAAGAACAGGATATTCATATAATGGTGGTGAATTATCCCGAGTTGCACCAGGTCTCTCCGTATCCCTTTACCCAAGTGACCGAGCGAATTGCGACACTCGCTGAGGGTTTGGATGTGCCCTTTCTTGATCTTTTGTCTGCCGTGGAACAGGAAGAGCCGCATTCGCTCTGGGTCACACCGACGGATGCGCATCCAAATGGCAAGGCTGGGAATTTATTTGCCCGCAGGCTCCAGCAGGCCTTAGCAGAACATTTTCCTAGCTATTTTACCTTCCGATTCTCTCGAGCCAACAATTGACAATGAAGAAACAGACGCCGTTGCTCAATATGGTTTTGGTGCTCATGACGATATTGGTTATGGTCGTTGTGATGGAGGGGTTTCTTCGATTCTATTTTTTTGGCTCCCTTGCACAGCCATTTTCCAGTCCTTCTTTTACCGTTCCCCATCCCACGCGAACGATTGCCTATGATCCCGGTATGACTGGCTCGCATCAGGAACTGGACTTTAATGTGCCGGTGCACATTAATGCCCAGGGATTGCGCGGACCGGATATTGATAAGAAAGATCATCGTCAACGAATTCTTCTCGTCGCTGACTCCACCACGTTTGGAAGCGGAGTTCCTGTTGATCAGATCATTCCTGCGTATTTGACCGAGGAGCTTGGAGCAGATCGAGTTGAAATTATCAATGGCGGGTTTGCCACTTATAATACGGTACAAGAGTTATTGTTTCTCGAAGAAGAAGGATTATCGTATGAACCGGATCTTGTGATCCTGGCATTCAGTCCCAATACGGATATTCAAACGAATACGTTGGCCTTACAGCAACTGCATCAAAAGAAAACGGTTCGGGCCTATGCGAGCCTTGATGAAGGCGGGCAATTGCGGCTTGACCTCAGTTATGTGACACGGTTCTATGCCAGAGAGAAAGATCGGTTGCCGGAAGATCGGCTGAAAGCCTACTACAAGCGACAGGTCTTGTATCGTCTTGGGAAAATGGTGGTTCGTAGTTTTAAAACTTCAAAGTTCCAAGATCCGAATATCTTTATTGGATGGCCTTTTCTCGCAGAGTTTGCTCCTGAATACTCCACGCGTCACATGTCAGTCGAGGACTATACTCGACTATGGGAAAATGGATGGGCGGTGACCAAGGCGCTGATCTTGCGCATGCGTGAGCATGTGCAGGCGCAAGGCGGAACATTCGCTATGACCGTGATAGCGCCAAAACTTCAGGTTGAAACGAACTATCAAGCCAAGGTTCAAGAAGCCTATCCGAATTTGAAGCTAGACCTTACTCGTATTAACCGTAGTTTTCAGGAATTTGGTGAAGAAGCCGATATCCCCGTGCTTGATTCGCTAACTGTATTGGTTGAGGCGGAACGTCAGGGGAAAACTGGCCTGTACTTCAGTATTGAAGATGAACACATGACGGCCAAGTCCCATCAGTTGGTAGCAGTTTCTTTGGCTCAGCAGTTGCGTGAGCACGGATTAATCAGCCATAAGTAATGGGGCCATTGAATTTGGGAAAATACAGGTATCCTGTTGTTATTTTTGACAATCCTTGGTGGTATGGGTTTCTCCTAACTGTTGCCCTTTGCCTGTGTTTTAATTAAGGGACATCAATATTTCTTGAACGGTCCAGATAGAATGACTGTCTGCACATTAGTATGAGTTTACTTCTTGCCTTCGGCCGGGCCTATCCTTGGCCAAGTTTTCTGACACTCCTCTCCTTGTTGATTGCCGGCATTATGGAGGGGCTGAGTTTATCAACCCTCCTTCCCTTGTTAAGTACAGCCATTAACAATCAAGAGCATCCGTCAACGGCCTCCAGTGCGATCGGTTCTGATTCTGATGTTGGTCCTGGACAGTTGATTCTGGATGGATTAAATCAAGTGGGCCTTTCGCCTTCTCTTGAAATTCTTCTCCTTGTCATTGTTGCCGGAATTTTACTGAAGAACGTCTTTGTCATGCTAGCGAATCGGCAGGTCGGCTATAC
>BQIY01000170.1 GCA_021604265.1 Nitrospirales bacterium | reverse complement strand
TGAACCGCAACTTTATTCCCGGCCATAAAAAGGGCGGAAGCGTCAGTTATTTTATTGTCAGGGAATCTGCTCCGTCTCTGACTGCGTTATATAAAGACCCGGCATTAATTGCCTGGCTCAGTCAGCTTGCTGGTGAACAGTTGCTCCTCTGTCCCGAGGAAGATCCTCATTCCTGTGCATTGTATTTTTATACCGAAGCCGGTGACCACATTGGGTATCATTACGATACATCGTACTATAAAGGTGCGCGCTATACGGTCTTGATCGGCTTGCTTGACCGTTCAACGAGCCGTCTTGCATGTCGACTGCATACCAAAGATCCTTCCAGGGAGACAACGGAATTATCACTGGACACGAAGCCGGGGTCATTCATTTTTTTTAATGGAGATAAACTTCATCATGCTGTGACGCCGCTTGGCAACGATGAAGAACGTATTGTGCTGACGCTCCAGTATGTGACCAATCCTGAAATGGGCCGGTTCAATCGGTGGTTTTCGAATATGAAAGATGCGGTGGGGTATTTTGGGTTGTCAGCATTGTTCCGTCGTTCGTAGGGGAAACTAACGTATCTCGTTACTCGTGAAGCGTATTTCGTAAGATCAGGAAAAACTTCTTCAGCGAGATACGAGCAACGACCGAGGGTTTGTTCTTTCAAGTTTCTGTGCCAACCAAGACGACGGTAATATTGTCGTCTCCTCCTAATTTATTCGCTGTTTCCACGAGCTGTTGGCAGGCGTTGTTCAGTGAATGACGATGCTGACGAATGACGTTGAAAAATTCCTCGTCGGTCATCATTTTGGTCAATCCGTCTGAACACAGTAATATCGAGTCTGTTGGTTGAAGCGGTCTAGTTTGCACAGAGGCTTCTACGCTTGATTCAATTCCCAGTCCTTTTGTGAGCACGTGTCGAAGCGGGTGAGTGAGCGCTTGGTCTCGTGTAATAATGCCTAGATCAATGCGGTCTTCCACTAAGCTATGGTCTCGCGTTAACAAGGTCATGGTCTCGTTTTGAATAAGATACGCACGGCTATCCCCAACGTGAGCGATAGTAGCCTGCCACGGATGTTCTTCTGTTATCTGTAATACGACAGCCGTCGTGCCCATTCCTGAGTACTCCGGGTGTTCTCGTGCATGGGTTCGAATGGCTTGATTCGTTGCTGTGAGTGCGTCGCATAACATGTGTTCGCGGTCTTCAGTGGTCAATGATTTCTTATTGGCTTGCTGTTGTTCAACGAACGGCCCGATGGTCTCGATGACCAATTGACTGGCGACTTCCCCGCCAGCGTGCCCTCCCATCCCATCGGCCACAATCCACAGATTTAAAGTGGGGTGCACTGCAAAGGTATCCTGATTAATCTTACGGACTCGTCCGATATCGGTTTGTCCCCATCCTTGCCACTTCATTGTGATTGATTGATCCTTGGTTTCATATAGGCAGGAAGTGCTGCTGGTTGATAACGCTGTTTGAGCTGCTCAAAAATATGTTCGGCGAGCGGCTCAAGATTCTTGACGTCCATCTCATTATATTCCAGAAGCCGAGTGCCTGCATCTTTATCGCCAGTACACCAGGCTTGCCAAAGAAGCACCGCATCCCATCCGGTTAGGCCTTCAACGTTTGAGGGCCGCTGCAAATCAAACTCTCCTTCAATGTGTTTGAGCCCACCTTTATACCCAAGCCGTCTGGCCGCAAAGCACAAATCAAAATGCGGGTGATCGAGTGTAATACGGGGAAATTTGGTGCGAATATAGGGCAGATCAAACCCCGAACCGAAAAAGGTGACGAGGAGGTCATATTGTTCCAATTCTTCACAGAGGCGGTCGTGGGTTAGGGTATCCTCATGCACGAGTGCCGTCATGCCGTATTTTCCGTAAATGCCCACAACGGTAATATAGCCTGAAGCGGCCGGAGCTCCGTTTGTCTCAATGTCCAGAAATGCCGTCTTTTCCCGAAAGGTTTCAAAGAGCCGCCAATGATCGCGGGACTTGAGGCATTGCGCAAAATATTTCGCATTGCCACGTTCAAGATGGTCGTGGGCAGTCCTTAGTTCCTCATCGTACAACGCTTTCCGAGCTTGGGGAATGCCAGGAATCCTCGAAGATTCTATGAAGGTTTGCCAGGTATTAATGCCCTGATCCCAGAGACGTTGTTCGGTGGACTCGCCAATGCCGTTTAGGAAGATAAAGGATGATTCTAGCATGGTGACTGTGAGACCTTCGGAGGAAACGTTCCTGCCACGCGAAGTAGGTCGTCGGCCTTTAGTATCATTACCATGTGTCCATATGAGATGTGACCCGTGCGTGATGATTCGACGAGAGTCAGGTCATGAACGATGAATAGTTTAACCCAGATCTGTCTTCCAATGCTCACACGCGTCGATAATAATCATGAGATTGTTGCGAATTGCCAGGAACCTGTACGAACCTTGATTTCACCGTGAGGACACGCTACATTCAAAATCATTCGATTGTTTTTATAGATTCAATGGTAAGGATGATTATTATGGAGTTGCAAACACGACGTATTCGGATCTCGATCGGCGGTGTCAAGCTGGAAGCGGATCTTAAACCAACGAGAACGGCACAGGCAATTTATGAGGCATTGCCGATTGAAACCTCCGTTAATATGTGGGGTGAGGAGTTCTATTGTAAAGTTCCTGGCGTGAAAGACTATCGAGAGACGGCCACGACACAGGTGAAGGTGGGTGATGTGGCGTTTTGGGGAGTTGGCGAGATGTTTGCCGTATTTTTCGGACGGACTCCGATGAGCATTGGGGAAGATCCTGTTCCTGCTGATCGTGTGAATGTCGTTGGAAAAATTATTGGTGATGCAAAAAGTTTCAGAGAAGCCATGGGGGCCACAACCATTAAAGTTGAACCGGTTTCCTGAAGGGGTTATGCGTTTAAACCAAGAACGTGTTCATACGATTGCTTTCAAAATTCTTCAGCGGCTTCAGTCTCAGAAGTATTTAGATGGCATCGGTCCATCGGAACCTCTGGTACGAGCCCTGGAACATGCGATTACTGAAGAACTCACGGTCGAAGATCGGTTAAATGCTGAAGTCCGTGAGCTACTCAAGAGGTTTGATGCGGAATTTCAAAGCGGGAAAGCGGATTATCAAAAAATGTTCACCATGGTCAAACAAAAGCTGGTTCGAGAGCGGAGTATTGTTCTGTAACCCAATGCTGCTTATTGTGTGTAATCGTTTGTCATGCTGGTTCACTAGGAATTACTAGATGATGATGTCGCCTCTACTCTCTGATGAGAAGCAAACGCATTTAGCCCATATGATTCTGAAGTTTCTTCAGACCAGCCGCGACGCCAATTTAAAAGGAGAGTCAACGGCGGTGTTAAAGGAAATCAAGCGGGTGCTGAATGAAGAGATGAAAATAGAGCAAGAGATGACCCAAGCCGTTCGCGCCAAGTTAGAATCATACTCCCGTCCCATTCCAGAGGGATCTCAGGAATGGGATGTGTTATACCGCAAAACCTATGCCGAAGAACTCAGAAAACGAAACCTCGGTTAGATTCCTTCCTCTTTCTTTCTCATATCATTTCGTTGATTCAGTTGGTCAGTGTATGCCGTCGTAAGCGGTGAATGCATAGTGCTGGTTCTTTCATGTCTAGAACTCCTTGCGAGGCACATGGTAATGTTTCTAAACATCCATGATCGATCATTTGCCTGAGGGGAAATTCATGTCCGAACTTGAAGATGAACGTGATAAAACATGGTATGGCATTGGGGCAGCCACACTCTCGGTTATTGCCGGATTGGGGCATCTATACTTAGGTAATTCTCGAGGATATTGGTTTATCATCATTTCGATTGTGTTGATTGTCATTGGTGAATACTACTGGCATGTGGCGACGTGGATTTACATTCAATTTGCAATTTTTGCGGCCTTTGATGCGTTCTCGTTCGGGAAACGTGGCCGCGGCTTACTTTGACGCGTTTGGAGGTTTCGTGGTGAATTTGACAGAAAACTTCAATAGCACGTTGCGGATTGTATTGTTGGTCGCAGGAATGTTGTTGCCGTGGAGCGCAGCGGCGGGGGGGCTGGCCTACGGGGAAGAACGGATAGACGCAAGTCTTCTTGTCGAAGATATGCTTGTTTTACCGGGAACACCAACGCCATTGAAGGCGTTTCTATTTCGTGATGACTCGGAGGGCAAACGAATCGGGCTGAGCGGAGAGAAGATTGATTTTTTTGTGCAAAAACGATTATTGGGGCAAGCGGTGACCGGAGAGGATGGCTACGCATCTCTTGAATATACCCCACGGCTTCGCGGGAATTTAACAGTCAAAGCACAGGTGCGTGAAAGCCCTCGGGTCTCAATGCAAGAGGCAACGGGACTCCTCGCGGTTTGGGAGAGGCGAAGGCCCATTCTCCTGGTTGACCTCGGCGCCTTACTGCCGCCGGATGCGCAGGGGGCTCTGGAGAAGTCGTTCATCCAATCCCCGTTGAGAAACGACCTCTTACCCGAACCTGAAATGGGTGCCACATTCGAACTCGAAAAACTCGGAGAGTTTTATTACAACCTCGTCTATGTATACCGAGCAAACATTGAATCCAATGAAGTGGTGCGTTCATGGTTGAGGAAGCATCGCTTTCCAGCAGGAATTCCCATGGTGGTTCAACCTGGTCCCAAAGCCTTTATCACATTTCTTGAGAAATTGAATGAAGACGGCTGGGAAAATGTTTCTGCCGGTATTGGTCGAACGGTTGAATTTGCTGAAGTCTTAGTCGAGCGTCGAATTCAAACTGTGATTATCCAAGAGGCCGACAGTGAGAAGACGTTTCCGAGACGTGCGAATATTGTGACGGGATGGAAGAAGGTTCGTCGGTATTTATGATTCGTGCATGCCAAGCCTGTTCTTTCCTGGTCGTCCCTCATTAAATTGGAATATTTCTTACGATTCGTCGCCTTGAACCATGTCGAGAAAAACGGTGAGTACAAAAACGACATTCTGTTGCCAATCGTGTGGCTACCAAGCGCCGCGATGGAGCGGCCGGTGTCCCGACTGTCACGAATGGAATTCCATGAAAGAGGAAGTTATCCGAAAGGCCGGGGGCAATCGGCCTGCTGGTGTTGGTATTGAAACGCAAGTTCCTATCCCCATTGGGGATATCAATGGAACAGAAGAAATGCGTCTACCGACACGCATTGGGGAATTAGACCGGGTCTTAGGTGGCGGGGTGGTACCGGGGTCAGTGATTTTGGTCGGTGGTGATCCGGGCATTGGAAAAACGACGTTATTACTTCAAGCGCTTCCTTCATTAAGTGATGAGAATGGCAATGTGCTCTATGTTTCCGGTGAAGAGTCGGTTCGTCAGATCAAGATGCGGGGTGATCGACTCAATGTGTCGTGTCCATCGTTGTATATTCATGCTGCGACCTCACTTCAAGAAATTCTCAAAGTTGCCAAAGAACTGGAGCCTCAAGCACTGGTTGTTGATTCAATTCAAACCGTGTTCACCGAAGAGATCAGCTCTGCCCCGGGGAGTGTCAGTCAGGTGCAGGAAGTGGCTTGCCAGCTCATGTGGTATGCCAAACGGACAGGGGTTCCTGTATTTCTTATTGGCCATGTCACAAAGGAAGGGGTTATCGCAGGGCCTCGACTGTTGGAGCATATCGTGGATACGGTGTTGTATTTTGAAGGTGAGAAAGGACATGCCTACCGAATTCTTCGTGCCGTAAAAAACCGATTTGGGGCAACGAATGAAATTGGTGTGTTCGAAATGA
>BQIY01000169.1 GCA_021604265.1 Nitrospirales bacterium | reverse complement strand
GAACCAACGATCACCGCGAAGAGCGACGGGATCGATCACAATATCAATAAACATCATAAAGAGCGTGGTCAACGCGACCACCGGCCAGGAGGTTCGACCCTGCACATTGAAATCCCACTCGGACACCACACCCGCATGACGCCCTGACAAAACAAACGTCAGGGCCAGACAGTAGCTCGCATAGAGGAGAAAGGTAAAAGAGAGGGAATCCATGAATGGAATATTCGATATGTACAATTCCTGTCCAATCGTCGAGCCCGTGTAATAGTACGCTCCAAAGGGAAATCCGTTGCGGGTGGAAGAATACTCACAAAGAAAGGCAATCACCCATGTGAGACCAAACATCCATGAGGTTCGCCTCCAGCCCAAGAGTCGGACCGCAGAAAACAACGACATGCCCAGAAAAAGAAAGACGTACGGACGAAGAAGGACGGTCTGTATCAGGAGTGAGAAAAATTCCATAGAACCAGCGGCAAAGAAGATGAGGGATGGGAACGAACACGGTATCTAGGCATAGCCGTTCATGTGAAACCATTTCACGGCATGTTCCAACGAGCGTTCAATCGGCGTTTGCGGAAGATCAAGTTCACGAAGAGCCTTCGTACAGTCATAATGCATATGGTACTTCGCCATACGCACGCCTTCTAACGGAATTCGTGGCGTGTGATGTGTCACATAATCAGCCAGCCACTTGTTCATATGTGCCAAAGGAAGCACCGCTCGCCAGGGAAGTTTGACGCGTGGCGCTCTGACGCCGGTCAGCTGGCTCAACATGTCACAGATTTCCCGGAGCGTGAGATTGCGGTGCCCGAGAATATAGCGTTCACCCACTCGACCACGTTCCATGGCCCGGATATGGCCAATAGCCACATCATTCACATCAATCAGGTTCATTCCAGTTTCGATATACGCCAACATGCGGCCCAGCATAAAGTCGACAATGATCTGACCGGTAGGAGTCGGCTTCACATCTCGCTCTCCGACAGGAGCGGAGGGATTCACAATCACGACAGGAAGGCCGGCTTTAGCCATTTTCGACACTTCCTGTTCAGCTAAATACTTCGAGCGCTTGTAATCTCCAGCCATTTGCGAGAGAGATACCGGGGTCTCCTCCGTTCCCATCCCGCCGCCATCAGGAAGGCCAATTGCCCCAATCGTACTGGTGTAGACGATTCGCTCTATCCCGACATCCCCTGCGGCTTGGAACAGATGCTTCGTCCCATCAACATTCACACGATAAAAGATCTCTGGATTCTTTGCCCACAACGCATAATGAGCCGCAACATGATACAAATGCTGGCAACCATCGAGCGCCCGGCGAAGCGAAGAGACATCTTGTAGATCTCCGACAACAGACTCAACCTTCAGGCCTTCCAGGTTTTTACGATTGCTCTCATGACGGACCAAGACCCGAACGTCCGTCCCAGCTTCCAGAAGCGCACGAGCCACAGCCGCACCAATGAATCCCGTTGCTCCCGTCACGAGGGCTTTCACGAAGACATCCTTTGGATAAAAGGATCATGCATCAACAGTCGTTTTTCTTTCATAAGAGTCGGGGGTAGCAGGGACGTTACAAAGCGTCATGTCGAATGGATCAGAATGCCGAAGCGGTAAATCTCAACCGATAGGCCATGGCCGTGTATCAACACAATACCAAGAAGTATCTTTGCTGGAAGGACTCCTGGATATTGTTTTTACTTGAGATACGATACACGCTTGCGCGCCAGGCCTACTTCGCCGAAGTGGCTACGAAGACTGAAAGCGCTACAGCGCGCAGGCACGAGCAACGAGATACGCAGTTTTTCTAATTTCGTCGATGAACCACATAGTTCGCCAACGCTCGAAGAGGATCGGCTCGATCATCAAAATCATCCAATCGTCGCAATGCACGGCTGATACAGTCCTCCGCCAACTCCCGCGCGCCATCAATTCCATAAAACGAGGGGTAGGTTTTCTTCCCGCGCTTGGCATCAGTCCCCGCATCCTTCCCGAGCTCTTCCCGTGTTCCAGTCATATTGAGCACATCGTCCGCAATTTGAAAGGCCAGACCAATATCTTCCGCATAGCCCGTCAGATTCTCTAATTGAACCTGCGTCGCCCCACCCAACAGACTGCCAATACGCACCGCAGCCCGAATCAGTTTTCCGGTTTTATAATTGTGAATCGTTTGTAGCGTGATGAGATCGATATCCTGATTTTCCGCCTGAATATCCATGACCTGTCCACCCACCATGCCATCGTGACCGGCTCCAACAGCTAGTTCATACATCACGTTGACCTGTCTATCTGGCGGAATCCCGGATTCCGCAGAAGGCTGGCTGCACAATTCAAACGCCATCGTCAGCAACGCATCGCCTGCCAAAATGGCCAGACCATCTCCGTAGACTTTGTGATTGGTCGGACGCCCTCTCCGATAATCATCATTGTCCATAGCCGGAAGATCATCGTGCACAAGCGAATAGGTATGGATGAGTTCAAGTGCCGCCGCATAGGGCATAATGAGCTGGCTTTGGCACCCAACGGCTTCTGCTGCGGCAAGCGTGAGGATGGGCCGAATACGCTTCCCTCCGCCCAACAGACTGTATTGCATAGACTCATAGAGCGTTTTCGCCAGGGGATTCCCGGGCGGGACCACCTGAGTTAAAAATGCCTCAATCTTTTCTTGTTGTTGTTTGAGATAATCTTGAATATCCACAGAGATCCTAATAAAAGTTCGTTCATGTTATGTCGTACCCATTCATCACTGATGACATACGGACATCAATGACACTTGAAAAAGCCATCCTAACAGATTGTCGGCTCCTATCCTGACTTCCAAATACTCGACAACGGCTCAACTCGACAGACCCCGTTCTTTTCCATAGCCATCCACCAGGATGACGACACCCAGATGTCTCTTAAAGAGTATTCAAAACACAAAGGATCAATGGATTTCGGAGGGCGTCAAGCAGATACCGAGCGTATCAAAGAGGTTTTTCGGTGTCAAACTGAGAAGGTTTTCTCGAAGATGACCTTTTGTCTTCGTGCGACCGTGCTCGCTCATCGTAAGGATGAGGAACCATTTCGGGGCTTTAATATCACTGCCGGATTTTTCAAGCAGAACTGGTGTCACTTTAACCAATTGAACTCACTCCGCATAGTCGACCTTCAGAAAAACACGAACCAATATCCTCTCTTGGCCGGAAGGAGGCCTCCTGAAAAAAGTGATGCCAATTGGCAAGAAAAGTCATTTCCTTCTCTAAACCTTAAATTCCATGTAACGGAATACCGTATTCAATTGCATTTTACACTCAAAGAACGAGCCGTTCATTCATTAAGACAGGATACTACTGCTGTAGAATTATACTCTAAGCGACCTGAATCACGGTCTTATGGGTACAAGAGAAACTTCGACTCCCCTTGTTTGAGGTAGCTCAAAACTACGGTTCTGCTGGCATCGTCGATCGTGTACGGCCCGCAGCCTTAAGTGCCGTCGCTTTAACAGCTACAGCGACTTCATCGGCAATGGTCACGCTCTTCATAGCCCGCGAAACGGTGAGGCCACCAATGAGCACACTGAGCATAGCCCAGGCTCGTGTGCGACAATCCTCGTCCGAGGAACCTGCGAGGCCACATGCCACAAGATGAGCAATCAGCCTCATTTTCTTTTCAAAGGCTGCATGCACTTGTGGGCCAGACCTCACGACTTCACCCGTCAGAGCTGCCATAGCACAACCGCAGGCCAGATCGCTCCGGTGCCGCCTTCCTAAGTAGTAGTCTACGAACGTCTTCACCCAGTCGGCTCCATGTTCGCGTTGATACCGAGGCACGGCTTCGATGACTTCATCAAGCCCCGCGGCCAGTGCCGCATCGAAAGCCTCATCTTTTGAGCCAAAGTGCGCATAAAAGGCACCCGACGTTACGCCGGCCGCCTTGGCGAGCCCATCGACCCCGGTACCCGCATACCCATTCTTTCGAAAGCCACGGCCTACGGCCTTCAGCATTTTTTGTCGTGTAGCTTCTTTCTGACCAGCCTTATAGCGCATCGGCCATCTCCTTTTTATAGCGATCGTTATTTCATAGTTGACAAAATAACGATCACTATATCATACTCTAATAGATAACGATCGTTATATTACAAATCTACATCCACAACCATAACCCAACTTGAAAGGAGATCGTCATGCCTCTGACACTGACATTGACTGAAGGTGTTTTACCAGTAGGAACCGAAAAACAAGCGATCGCCCGACTCACAGATGCCATGCTTAAATGGCATGGGCTCACCGGAAATAAGGTAATGACCCCAAATGTCACCGCCCATGTTCAGGTGCTAGCCAAGGAATCCACCTTCTCAGGCGGACAAGAGTTTTCCGGAGCCTGGGTTGAATGGAAAGTCCCGGCGTTTGCATTTAATAGCCGAGAGATTCAAGAAGGGTTTTTCAAGGACGCCACCGACATTATTCAGGAATTGTCGGGTGGCACACAACCTCGAGACAACATTTATATCAATGTCGTACATGCCGTAGATGGTGCCTGGAATTTCGATGGTCAAGCGATGACCAACGAACAGTTGGGAGAGGCAATCTCGAAGGGCTAACGAGGCAGAGGCTCGCGAGACTACGTCGTAGCTCGCGAGCCTCCAAAGAGGTCGCAAATGAAGAAAGGCCACGACCGTGCAAGTCAAGAAATTCCTCCATACTCGAATGCGTGTCAGTGATATGGAACAAACCTTAGCATTTTATCAGAGCCTCTTTGAGCTTGAAATCGTCGCGCAGAGCGTTTCACCTCGAGGATCACAACTAGCCTTTTTGTCGGTTCCTAATAGCAATGAACGCATTGAACTTTGTTGCTTTCCCTCTAGCGGCCCCGTGAAGGTTGGGGAGGATCTGGTTCATTTGGCATTTGAAGTCGAGGATATGAATGCGACGATCGACGCGTTAAAAACGAACAACATCCTCATTACAGATGGGCCAACGGCAACCCCCACAGGGGAACGTTTTCTGTTTATTGATGACCCTGATGGGTATGAACTCGAACTGATTCAGAGACCAATTACTTCGAAATCTACGGTCATATAACAGAATGCCGTATTCGGTAACATTTTCTGTTCTGCCTGTCCTTTGTGAAATAATTCATTCTTCTCTAAATCACCACGACGGCTCTCGACTCTTAAAGGAGAATTTGTCTTTGTGGAAAAGAAGCTATCACCTATTAGTCAGCCCGTACATGAGTTACCAGTAGCTAATCTCGTGCAGGCGCAAGAATACTATCGCGATACGCCGAGCTTTGAGATCGATTGGTTATTCCCGACTAGAGACACCGGAAGGAGACCTTACGATAATAGAGCCTAAGACTCATCGAGGGAATGAACTTTTCATCTCAATTGGCATCACCTTTGTCGGAAGATCTCCTTCCGGCCAAAGCGGACAATTGGTCATGGTTAAATTGGAAGCACTCATGGACACAGTACTTGTACCAAAAAGGGATGCGTCCATGCCTTCATTCACCGGCTACATTGCCGCCTAACTCGGTTCTCTTTTCCTCCACCAGATCTTCCCGGTCATGAGTTTTCCTGCTTTGTGAGTAAGACTATGAAGAAGTGCAAAGACGTGAAAGGAAGCGGTTCAAATTTGGTAAATTTATGTTCTCGAAGTTCTGGTATATCTATACCTAGTGGATTAATCAATGAAGAGCTACCTTATCTTGTGCATGGAATCGTGCAGCAGTTTTGCTACACTCTATAGCTTTCCTACCAAATTGGTGTCGTGTGGAACTGGCTGGCAAGAAACGGCAAC
>BQIY01000168.1 GCA_021604265.1 Nitrospirales bacterium | reverse complement strand
CAACGTGTGACCCGCCTTGAAAGTGGCAACTATGGCGATTTTAAATCCTTAAAAGATGGGGTCTTTGAACTGCGTTTAGATTTTGGTAGTGGCTACCGTGTCTATTTTGCCGAAGATGGAAATACGATTGTGATTTTGCTCTGTGGTGGGGATAAATCAACACAAAAAAAGGACATCGAGGCCGCAAAGCAATTTTGGAAGGAGTATAAAACATGACAAAACATAAAAAACTAGAAGTGGTGCATGAAGACTATTTTCGTGAACACCCCGAAGAGATACCCGACTATCTCACGGAAATATTTGCCACGTATGCCGAGGACGACGATACCGCCGCTTTACTCTCTCAATTGCGGGTACTGGCGCGTGTGGTTGGTATTTCTGAAATCTCTGAAACCACTGGCATTTCCCGCCAAGGACTTCAACGCGCTCTTTCTGAAAAGGGCAATCCTCGCCTTGAAAACATCACCGCGATTATGAAGGCGATGGGCTATAAACTCACACCCCAGCCTCTAGGGCTACGTTAAAAAAACAAACCCTACGATACCGAAATACCGTAGGGCTTATCACTGTTTGCGGTCATCGGCACTTCTGCCTGTCCCGCCCTTTCTTTATACCCTATTTATCATTGTTTTGAAAATACTTCGGTGAATTGGCGCGGAGCGCCAAGAGGCAGAGCCTCGCTTTTTAAAACCCCCGGATTTCGTCTAGTGTGTTGGACGCACTTATCAGGGGGTTTTAAAAAACCGGATGCCGAGTTTTGGCTTGGTATTCGATTATCCACAGAAACCCATTATCGCCAAAAAGCTCAAATTTTCTTCGACAAGAAACGAAGCAGATTTGGGCTTTGGCACGTTTTGGAGAATGAAAAAAGGGCGTGATTGGCCCATTTGAATACCATGTGACACGGACAAAATGGCAAATTGTGAGCACCAGAAAAACTGCATGATGGTTAAAGTTGTGGATGAAGTAAAGACCGGAACTGCTGAGAATGACGGGGAATAGAGGGCGGTGAAAGTGGAGTGATAATTCAGGATGAACAGCAAAAAGAGGCAATGGATGAACAGTGGAGGATGATGCAATGTAAGGGCAGATGAGGGATAGGGAGTGAAAATGGTGCAGAAAGGGTGCAAAGGCATAGGAGGAATGGTAAAATGCATTATGGTAAGGAAACTAACAAGCCAGATGTGTAGTTGTAATACAACTACTCTGGGTCTGCGACGCAAATGCTCCTAGAATGCCCCTGAACCGATTCGAGATGATCTAGCATGGGACGACCAAAAAAGGACGATAACGACACCCACTCTAAGATTGTCCCCACACGCTTCACCAAGAAAGAACGTGCCGAACTTGAGCAGTTCGCGAGCACGTATGGCATCACCAGATCGGCGTTTATTCGTCGTCGCGCTCTTGGGCATCGACTGCCGCCGCCCAGTACCGATCAAGAGGTTATGGCGAAAGTGTCCTCGGAACTTTTACGCCTAGGGGTTAATCTCAACCAGATCGCCAGAGCCGCCAATATCAAAGAGAAAGTTTTATCGAATATGCTCTATGAGCTGATTGTCCGTATTAATGAAACACTGGATGAATTAGATGAATCCCGTCGAAATTAAACGCGGTGATAACTTCCAGAAGCTCTCTAATTACCTTTTGAAAGGAAAGAGCCAAGCGCCTTCTCCTGAAAAAATCCTCGAAGATATTTCCAATCAAAACAGCGTCTTTACGCAACAAGATATAGAGTTGTATTTGAAAAAATACATCGAAGACCCTACAGAAATGAGCCGCGCCATTAATAAGGTCTTGGCCTCTCCCGATTTGGTCGTGATGCGCTCAAACAAGCCAGAGGACGAACGGCGCTATTACTCCACATGGGAAATGGTCTCCATTGAAAAGAACATGATGGAAGCCTCTGATCGTCTCTCTCAAGAATACACGCATGATGTTAATGAGACGCATGTAGACAATGCTCTGAGAAATGCCAATGAAGCATTGGAAAAAGTGGCTAATGCTCAATTAAGCGAAGAACAAATTGAGGCGATCAAACACGTCACAAGTTCGGAAAATCTCTCTGTGGTCTCCGGGTTGGCCGGAGCAGGAAAAAGCACCATGCTCTCGGCAGCACGGGAAGCCTGGGAAGCCGAAGGCTATCAGGTCTATGGGACGACGTTGGCCGGAAAGGCGGCTGAAGGGCTACAGGAATCATCCAAGATCCCTAGCCGTACCCTCGCCTCTTTTGAATATGGATGGAAAAACGGCTATGGAGAATTAACCAAAAATGACGTGTTGGTCATTGATGAAGCGGGCATGGTTGGCTCTCGTCAACTGGCACGATTTGTCGATGCGGCTGAAAAATCTGGGGCAAAATTGGTCTTGGTTGGTGACTCAGAACAATTGCAAGCCATTGGCGCAGGCGCACCGTTTCGGCAATCCGTTGATAAGCATGGCGCGGCAGAACTGGAACATGTTCTCAGACAGCGCAAAGGATGGCAAAAGACGGCCACCAAAGATTTTGCTCAGGATCGAACCGCAGAGGGGTTAAGTGCGTATGAGAAAAACGGGTCTTTAGGGTTTTATGAAGATAGTGAGCAAACGGTCAATTCACTGGCCGAGGATTACCTGGCCGACCTGAAAAAACACCCTGAACAGACCAGACTTGCGCTTGCTCATCGCCGTGTTGACGTGAAGGCGATCAATCACACCATTCGTGATACACGACGAGAACGCCACGAAATTGGCCAAGGTGTGGCTTACAAGACCGACCAAGGCAAGCAGGAATTTAGTGTTGGTGATCGGCTGATTTTTTTAGAAAACAACCGAGATTTAGGCGTAAAAAATGGCATGTTAGGGACGGTCATCGATATTCAGAATGGTGTTCTTACGACGCAAATAGATGGGAAAGCACAACGCACGGTTCAACTCTCTGAGGAAAATTATGCGGCCATTGGGTATGGCTATGCGTCAACCATCCATAAAAGCCAGGGGATGACCGTTGACCGTAGTTACGTCATGGCTTCCTATACGATGGATCGGCATTTATCGTATGTGGCCATGTCACGACATCGTGAGGAAGCCAAACTCTACGTCAACGGTAAACAATTTCATTCCTTGGAATCACTCGCCACCAGACTAGGCCGTGAGGGCTTAAAACGGAGTACCCTCGATTATGAGGTTGAGGTCTCACAATCGATGAAGCCAAGTATTCAGACGGTTGATGAGACAAAAAAAGTGGGATGGACGCAGACGTATAATCTCGGCGACACCTCTGATATCAACGCATGGATGATGATGAAAGCGACGGCTCGTAGTGCCGATGATCTCAAAAGAATGGTCGTTGAAGAAGAAAATAAAAAAAGGAAAAAAAAAGATCAGCAACAATTTAGGGGTGGAAACACCTGTAAAAAACCTGTCTATCATTTTACGATTACATGGCCGAAAGACGATGCGCCCAGTGAGAAATTGCAACGCAAAGCGGTCAATGAAGCTCTGAAAGTCTTGGACATGGAACACCATCAGGCGTTGGCCGTACAACATTTGGATCGCAACCCACATGTCCACATTATGCTGAATCTCATTGATCCTGAAACGGGCATGAGTGCTTCAACCCCGTTCAAGCTGGCCAATGGCGAGGAAAAAGCCTCAAAACTCTCGTTTTCTAAAAAGAAGTTACGGCAGTGGGCGAACCGATTTGAGAAAGCAAACGGCCTACAAATTACGGAGGGAAGCCACAGAAACGAAGAACGGCGACAGGCTGGAGAGAAAGTGGATGCCCGTCGAAAATCACGCGCGGCCTATAATCGTCAAAAACGAGAAGGCAAACTCATCGATTTGAGTGGCTTTAAGTTTGAAGAACCTCTGGTAAGACAAGATTATGCCGCGATGACAGAGAAAGAAAAATCCTATACCGCGAAAGATTTGGGGCTGATGGGCGAGCATTTAGCCACGACCCATAAGCTAGAGCGTCAACAACTTAATACGGCGTATGAAGAACAGATGGCCAAGCTCTACGACAATCGTTTAAAAGAGATTGATCGCCAGACGAAAATCTTTACGGCTCGATTTAAGCAACAATGGACGGCCTTGGCGCGATCAAAGCATCAGCGTTTACGGCAATTTGATAAAGCGGAACAGACCGCTCTTGGAGCATTTTCGCATTCGGTGCAGGCATATTTTATGGTGAAGAAAGAAAAACAGAGCCTCTTGAAAGGGCTGTATGCGGCGACCTCGACCCGTGAGCGACGTGAATTATTCAATCGTCTCATTAATACGGAGTTTCGACAGCTTGGCGAAAAAGAGCGCATGGAATGTACCGAACATATCAATACAAGCGTGTTGCAGGTCTATATGAAGAAGTTTGAAAAGGCGCGAAAGGACTATATTAGCGAGGACTTGCGGCTCAATCGGATGCATAAAAAACAGGTTGGGAGACTACACAATAGATGGCGCAATTATGATCGTGGCCGTGCAACGAAAGCGGAGCAGTCTCTTACAGTCCGTAAGGAGGCTGTCGTAGAGCAAAATGTTGAACAAGGCTATGGCCAGAAACTAGGATATGGGTATTCTCCTGATTAATGGCTCGTGTGGCCTTTTGGGAGGAAACAATCTTATCGCCAGGCGAAAAGATTACACCTCAATGACGGTTCAACGGAATAACGGAAACCAGAAGTATTGCTCAGGACTAAGGGGCGTTGCCCCTCGCGCCCGCAAGGGTCACGCTCCGCCAGCCTGTCAATAATTTTCCCCTGTCCACGAAGCGCGGCCATTCCTCGCGGAACAAAATTTGTCACAGCCTGCCCTTGCAGTTGCTACCCCCAATCTTCGCCAGATGGTCGAAGGCTGAAGGGTCAGCCTCTTTTTTAATAGGATGAAGAAAGAAAGGGATTTTTACGATGGAATATGACGATTGGAAAGACAAAGACGCGAGAGTGGTTGGTAATGGTGGTAAATTGGACAACAGGGTTGAACCCGTGGTGGAGGATTATCAAAAATTGGCGATCCCTCTATGTGCCGCCATAAAGGAAACGGGGAAACGTGAAGGGCAACGGGTACGTGTGGAGTTAGACCTTCCCGTTGAAGTGGTGGCGTTGGCGGCGTGGCTTCATTATCGTGCAGAAAGCTATGAAAAGGACACGGAATTTCCTCTGGTTGATATTGGGTTTCCCCCAGTTGAGGAACAGAGGGAACGGGCAGAAAAGCATTTACAGGCCTCATTGTGCTTAGGGTTTTGGGAAGATTTTCAACTGCTTCAAAATAGTATCCATCCTTTGCTTTTTGAGAAGCCAACGGAGCCGTGAACAGAATAGTCCTAAAGTGTTCACTAGTCATCTATTCACTTTAAATGAGTAGTAGACAAAATATTGTGAAACTGTTGGTTTAATCAGGTCATTCCAACCAAAGTAATTCTTCGCCCAGATTCATTCGTGGTGTCTCACGGCCCTTGTAACTAGGACTTTGCTCCGGCATGGCCTCCCCAAGTAGAATAAGCGCGCCGAAGAACATTTCCCATCCACTTAGATCTTGATAGTCTCGCTCCTTAAAATCACTCCTCTGGTTTTCTTTCGCCGATCTTAAGTCAATATCCATCGACGCGAGCCAGGATTCCGCATCACTGTCACCCTGCGTCGCCGCCTTGCGCCACCATTCCCGCGCCGCGGCATAATCCTGCGGGACGCCTTGGCCCTGGTAATACATATTCCCCAGCCTAGATTGTGCCTTGGCGTACCCCTGCGCCGCCGCTTTCAAATACCATTTTCGCGCCGTGGCATAATCCCGCGGAACGCCCGCACCATTGGCATACACA
>BQIY01000167.1 GCA_021604265.1 Nitrospirales bacterium | reverse complement strand
TAATAGCGTCGCACGATTTTCACTTATGCCACAATGGTTAGATCTTCTGCCGTGCCAGTGCCTGAAAATGACGATACAGACTTCGAACGACCGGACGTATGTGAGGCAGGGGTAATGCCCCATTGATCACATGGTCGGCGTATTGGATTTTCTTGCGAAGCGGCATTTGATGTTGAATCCGGCGTGTGGCTTCAATCCTGGACATTCCTGTACGTTGGCACGCGCGCTGAACTTGCATGTGTTGAGGGGCCTTCACGACGATCACTCGATCCATGCGCTTGTAGGCTTCTGATTCAATAAGCATGGCGGCATCATAGATAATGACGGCTTCCGGATTTTCCCGATAAATCCGACGGACCGCTCGAGCCTGTTCTCGAGCCACTCGAGGATGCAAAATATTTGTCAGCTGTTTGAGTTTTCGAGGACGACCAAAGACCTGGCGCGCCAGAGCCGCTCGATTCACCGTATGCTGTTCGGTCAGCATGGCACGGCCAAACGTGTGTATAATATCTTTCCAGGCTGCTCTCCGGGGTTTGACGACTTCTCGTGTGAGACGGTCAGCATCAATAATTTCTGCACCACATTGCTGAAATATTTGAGCAATGGTTGTTTTTCCTGATGCTAAACCACCCGTCAGGCCCACAATGAGCATATGGCACCATAGCATAGGATTTTTCTCTGTCACAATCATCACTTAGAAGCAGGAGTCCACTCTCGCTTGACCCACAGGGACCATTTCGGTTATTGCCTAAGAAGTCAGATAAGGAATTGACTCATTTTTCGTTCGCCTAGACCATTCATGATTACATTGCGGCATCACGTGAAACACCTCAATCGCATGACTCTGATGATTGCGACGCTCTGCCTTATTGTTGAATTTACTGGAAGTTCATCAAGTTTAGCCGCATCTTCTTCGACCGTTCATCCCCCGGATCAGGCCGATTGGACTGTGGCCTTGGATGGCACTGGGGCCTATGTTTCCATTCAAGAAGCGATCGATGCGTCAAAATCTGGCGATACCATTTGGATTAAAGCCGGAACGTATGCCGAAGATGTGACTGTTCACAGCAAAGAGGGACTCAAGATTATTGGTGAGCGGATGGACCTGGTCGTACTGTCCGGCCTGAAACGCGTTGGGACGCTTCACATTGGAAAGTGGCCCTACGGTGCACAGGATGTCGAAATTCATAACCTCACTGTTCATCAACATGGCGGGTTAGGATTAGGCATTTTTAATGGCGGCGGGATTCTCCTGAAAAATATTCATATTAAAGGCATGGTGTTTGGTCAGGAAGTTGAAGACGTTACGATTGAAGACTGCGTCATTGGCGGAAGCGAAACGACCGGGGTTGCCTTTGCCAACTCCAAAGCCAGTCTGAGAGGAAACTTTATCCATGACAATGATCATGGCGTCTCAATCGGGGGAACCTCACAAGTCCTGTTAACGCATAATGTCATTACCCGGAGCTTGTTTGAAGGTATTATGGTTCATGATACGTCAACGACCAAAATCATTCAGAACACCATCGTCCATAACGGAGGAGGCATTGCCTTTCATGATACAAGTCAAGGCGAAGCCCATGGGAATATCCTGACGCACAGTCAGATTGGCTTACTGTTTTCCCCTCAAAGCCAGACAACATTTTCCTTCAATGTCTTGTTTGCCAATGATGCGAACTATCTCCTCAAAGAACAGTCCAACGTTCCTGCGCCCCTTGATCGGCAAAGTCAGACAGATTTGAAAGTCGCCCCCGCCTTTGTCCGGCCGGAGCAGGATGATTATCGGCTTGTTGCCAATACCAAATTGCGAAATATCGGGATGTTTCCCTTCTTGGGAGCGTTGCCCCCGGTTGATTCCGGCAGCTAATGTTTCCAGGTATATCAACGACAATCACGTAACGTCTCTGAAGTCATCGAAGTCCCCTGAGACCGCCCTCGTTCGCAGCATCCTCTGAATCGGCACCGAATTTTCGTGATGTGGAACGGCAGTGCAGGTCTGGGGCATGGAAGAATATGGATATGAATGAAAAAATTGTTCGAGCGAAGCAAAGACTGATGCATCGTGGTCGGGGAGACTCTGCCCGAGAAGTCGATGAAGATTATGGTGACCCGCGTGTTCCGCCAGGTCAGCATCTCGTCAATAATTGGCCGGTCCTGGATCTCGGCGTCAAACCGGACATCTCCCTGGAAGACTGGAAGTTGGCGATTGATGGCCAAGTCGAAAATCCAGTGGTCTGGAACTGGGAGGATTTTCAGGCGCAGCCTTCAGTCACCCTCACGACTGATTTTCACTGCGTGACGAGCTGGAGCCGTTTAGATAATGACTGGGTAGGGGTCAGTTTCAACCATCTGCTGAATATTGTTGGTCCACTTCCGTCAGCAAAATTTGTCTTTTTTGAAGCATATGATGACTATACGACGAACCTGCCGCTGTCCGTCTGTCGGGATGATGATGTCTTTCTGGCTTATCAGTGGAACCATTTGCCGCTTTCGAGAGATCACGGAGGCCCAGCCCGCATGATTATTCCAAAGCTCTATGCCTGGAAAGGCGCGAAGTGGATTAAAAAAATTACCTTAACCGAGCAAGACCAAAAAGGGTTTTGGGAAGTTCGCGGATATTCGAATACGGCACTGCCTTGGAATAATGATCGATATGGCTAAGCGTTTGTGAAGTGACCTTAGGGAAAAGCTCCAACACATCACGTTAAGTCTTGCGTCTAGCCTATGCTGTGACATAACCATTGCCATCTTTTATGATATCCACATTGATGAATGGCATGCTCCATTCGCCTTGCAAGCCTTCTTGTTAACTGAGTACGATAGAATTATTGGACCACTATCTTGAATGAGGTGATGACAGGATGATATCTCTCAATTATAAGTTGAGGAAACCGTTTTGTGTTTATGTGTTGCTCCTGGCTTTTTCCTTCCCGCTGTTTATCTCTCAAGTTTTTGCACAAGATCTCGCATCATTCTCAAAACAGGTTACTCCTCACACCTTAAAAAACGGCTGGACGTTCATTATTGTTGAACGTCCCAAGGCTCCTGTCTTTGCGTTTATGACACGAGTGAATGTGGGCTCTGCTCAGGAGCAGAATGGCATGACCGGTCTCGCGCATATGTTTGAACATATGGCCTTCAAAGGGACTCCACGACTGGGTACATCGAATTATTCAGAAGAGAAAATTGCGCTCAAGAATCTTGAAGACGCCTATCAAGCTTATCAACAGGCCAAATTTACGTCGAATGTCGATCCAGAGATTGTCAGAGAACGTTTTGAGCACTTTAAACACATGCAAGACGTGGCCGGTCAGTATGTCGTGAAAAATGAGTTCGGAGACATTATTGAACGTGAAGGTGGCGTGTCGTTAAATGCATTTACCGGTGCCGATGTGACGGGATACTTTTATGCGTTACCATCAAATAAAGTGGAATTGTTTGCGTATCTCGAATCAGAGCGATTTCTGCATCCGGTCTTTCGTGAATTTTATAAAGAACGAGATGTGGTGATGGAAGAACGACGTCTCCGCACAGAAAGCCGTGCGATTGGCCGCTTACTTGAGCAATTCATTGCAACCGCCTTTATTGCCCATCCCTACCATCATCCCGTGATCGGATTTGCGAGCGATATTCAGTCGTATACCATGACCGATGCGGAAGCATTTTATCGTCAACAGTATGTGCCTTCGAATATGGTGACTGCCATTGTCGGCGATGTACAAGCGGAGAAAATTATTCCATTACTGGAAACGTATTTTGGAAGAATACCCGAAGGGCCAAAACCAGAGCCACTCAGAAGCATTGAACCGCCTGCCATTGCGGAAAAAACCGTGGTGCTCAGAGATCCTTCTCAACCATTTTATCTCGAGGGCTACCACAAACCGGCTGTGACTCATCAGGATCAGCCCGTGTTTGATGCCATTGATGACATTTTAACCAATGGACGAACTTCGCGCTTTTATCGATCACTGGTCCGTGATAAGAAAATTGCCGTATCAGCCGGTTCCTATAGTGCTTACCCTGGAGAAAAGTATCCTCACCTGTGGATTGCGTATGGTGTACCAACCAGAGGAGTGAGCAATGCGACGATTCAAGAGGCCCTGCGTGAGGAGTTACACCGTTTGACGACAGAAGATGTATCAGATGAAGAACTGCAAAAGTTTCGCACTCGAGCAAAGGCCGGTCTCGTTCGGGCACTAGGAAGTAATTTGGGCTTAGCGATGTATTTAACGGATTATCAGATGTTATTCGGCGATTGGCGTGAACTGTTTACATATATTGAACGATTAGACTCCGTCACCAAAGCCGATATCCGTCGTGTCGCTAATCAGACGTTTCGGGAAAGCAATCGTGTCGTTGGCATGATTGAAACTGAAGCTTCAGCCCCAATCAAGACCAACATGAATGCTTCAGGAGGGCCGCAATAATGCACGTGCTGTCAAATCTTCTCAAAGCCGGGGGATTCTTGATTCTCATGGTTCTTTTGAGCCAAGGGCCGCTACTGTCTGTTCATGCTCAAGTTGATGATGTTGAAGATTTAAAATTTCCACCTCTTGCCGAGCTGAATATTCCAGAGCCGACACGCGTGGTATTGGAAAATGGGATGGTCGTCGTCATGATGGAAGATCATGAGCTCCCACTCGTCAGTGTTTCGGCAAAAATTCGTACGGGTTCTCGTCTTGAACCCAGCTCGAAAATCGGTCTGGCTCAGCTGATGGGGATCGTCATGCGTAGTGGAGGAAGTACGTCCCTCGCAGGTGATGCTTTGGATGACTATCTTGAAGGCAAGGCGGCAACGGTTGAGACATCCATTGGAGAGACCGCTGGCACTGCAGCCATGAGTTGTCTGAAAGACGACTTCTCTGATGTCTTACACGTATTTGCCGATCTGCTTCGAAGCCCTTCGTTTGACCCTGAAAAGCTTGCTATTGCGAAAAACCAGATGATGGCCAGAATTTCACGTCAAAACGATAATCCGGATTCCATTCTTGGTCGAGAATTTAAAAAGCTTATCTATGGGCAAGACTCGTCGTATGCCCGTAGGCCTTCGTATGCAACCGTGAGTGCGATTACTCAAAAAGATCTGATGGCTTGGCATGAATCTTACTTTTACCCCAATCGAATGATTTTGGGCATCACCGGAGACTTTCAGGCAGACTCAGCATTACAAATGGTGAAAGAAGTGTTTGGAGATTGGCCAAGAGGTCCCGCAATCGAAGATAGTCGTGTTCCGTATCAGCAGTCGAATCCTGCAAAAGTCTTTTACGTCGAAAAAAATGATATGACTCAAGCCAAAATTATGATGGGCCATTTAGGAGTAATGCGGCGAAACCCGGACTATTACCCTTTGGTGATCGTCAATCAAATATTATCCGGATCGTTTGGGGCCCGGCTTTTTTCTAACGTTCGCTCCAAACAGGGATTGGCCTATGATGTACACGGGGGAGTGGGATTCCAATGGGACTATCCTGGACTGGCTAGTTTGATGATGTCAACGAAAACAGAAACGACCAGGGCGGGTATCGATGCCCTCATCGCCGAATCGGACAAAATGGTGACGGAGCCGCCAACGGACCAAGAGGTGGCCAAGGCCAAAGCGGCTATTTTAAATTCTTATATCTTTTCTGTGGACTCTCCAGCCAAAATTCTTGGAAAGTACGTCACGCATGAATATTATGGATATCCTGCCGATTGGTTTGTCCAGTTTCGAAAAGGCATAGAGCAAGTGACGACTGAACAAGTTCGGGCCGCCGTTCGTCGGCATTTACGCCCAGATGATTTTTCCATCTTAGTTGTCG
>BQIY01000166.1 GCA_021604265.1 Nitrospirales bacterium | reverse complement strand
CCGGAAACCCTTCGATAATTTCAACTTTGTAGGCTTCGTCTCGAGCTTTGAAAAAATCAAGAGCCTCCTGCTTCGTAAACTCTTGTCTCGTGACGGTTAGGTCCCGCTTGATAATTTCGTGCGCGCGCGCTTCGATGAGTTCTAAGTCTTCCGGGGTAAACGGCCGGTCAAAGGCAAAGTCGTAGAAAAAGCCTTCCTCAATCGCCGGGCCAATCGTCACTTGAGCAGAGGGAAAACATTCCTTCACGGCCTGAGCCATGATATGCGTACTGCTATGCCGATAGACTTCCTTGCCCTCATCGGAAGAAAACGTCAGCGGCTCCAGCACGCTATCTTGAGACAGAACGGTTTGTAAATCTCTTGGGACACCATCAATTTTTACGGCAATAGTGCCTTCAAGCCACTTCCCCTTCGACTGCTCAAGAACTTCTCCTGCCGTCACCCCGGCGGGAAATGCTTGATTCGTTCCGTCTGGAAATGACAATTGAATTGAGGATTGGGTCGCGGACATGTCAATGAATCGCCGTATTTGCTGAGAGGCTAGGAACAGAAATCCCTAGGAATAAATAAAAAAGACACCACAGCTCGGGCTTACGGTGTCTTACAAAGAAAAAATGGTAGGCGCGGGCGGTATTGAACCGCCGACCTCTACCGTGTCAAGGTAGCGCTCTCCCCCTGAGCTACGCGCCTATTATAGTCGATTTAATGAACTTCCAGACGTTGAAGCGTTTGATATCGCATTGAAAGTTCGCATGGTTTAACTGGACTTACGACACCTGCAATAGATACATCAAGAAAGGCACTGAGCCATCAACATCGGATGTATGAGACGTGAGCCAGTGGCCTTGCATACACTATCGTGTCTAAGCCATACCTGCTCGCAGCCATTTAGATTCGCTATAATCCTTCAACTCATGCTAGTCGACCACTCAGAGGTTGTCAAGAAGCCACATTCTCGTATACCACATAGACGAAAACCCGCATGTCACGCTGTCGTTGGACCGTCTTAGATAAGTTGGGTTTTTTTCGCACGCTGGCTTTTACAGCCTTCAACCGAAATATTGAACTCTCCAATTTTCTTGCGTAACGTATTCCGGTTCACTCCTAATAAACGTGCGGCTTGCATTTGATTGCCGTTGGTTTCTTGGAGCGCCAGTTCAATTAATGGCCGCTCGACAGCCCGGATAAACGTGGGATAAAGGTCTTGGGCAGAGCCAAGCTTCATCGCACGAACAAACTCACCAAACTGGGCCTCGACATAATTCACAAAGCTCAACTTGGCTTTAGCCGGCTTTGCCGGTTTGCCTTGCCCAGATCCTACCCACTGAACAAACTGGGTCAGAACATCAATGGAGGGCAGCGGCCCGGCTAAAATAAATGTCTTCGAGAAATCAATGGACCCACTCAGATTTTGAAGTGTTTCTCGTTTGGATCCATTACATTCAAGATACACTCCTCTATAGTCATCTAAGGACATGGCTTTATGAAGCGCGGGGTAGTCTTTCACAAGCGTAATCGTTTCCTCGTGTCCCCCGGACTTAACCTGGGTCGCGATTTTGGAATCATCGGTCAGAACGACAACTCGAACCTGTGATGGGCGGCTGGCCATGAAAAAGAATGAAAGAAGGTGAATGAAATGGAAAATGAAAAAGAGAACGATTATCTCGTATGAGATTTTTAAATGTCAATTCACAGGTTTCATGAAAAAATTGGAGAGGATCCCTTGTGTGGAATACCTCTAGAGCAATCCGAGTATCGGACAAAACACTTTCAACATGATGAAGATCAAGACTCCTCCTAACACATCAAGAATCAACCCAGCTCTGACCATGCTGGTGACCGGGACAAGACCTGTCCCGTAGACAATCGCATTCGGCGCCGTGGACACAGGCAAGACAAAGGCTAGACTTGCCGCCATACAGGCCCCCAAGGTTGGAGGAACCGGCGACATGTCGGCCGCTTGAGCAATGGCAATCACTACCGGAACGAGCATGCTGGCCGAAGCCGTATTCGAAGCCAGTTCCGTCAGGACAATCGCGGTCATGATCGACATCGCCGTTAATCCCCACACGGATTGAACGCCAAAGAGGCCGACCAAACTCTCACCGATGCTATGTGCCAATTGCGTTTCAACCATTAAATGACCAAACGCAAGGCCTCCGCCAAATAACAGAATGGTTCCCCAGTTAATATTGGCTGCTTGCTTCCATGACAGGGTAAACCGTCCTTGAGAAAAATCGATTGGAAGAAAAAACAGGGAACCAGCCACGACAATCGGAACGAGTTCTTTGGGAAAATGGCGAGTGAACCAAGACACCAGGCGATGCTCCGCCCCTAACCACGCTGAAAGGAACTCAGGGAGAATCCACAAACATACGGCCAGGCCGAACGCCATACAGGCATAACGTTCACCAGTCGACCATCGTCCAAGCTCGGCACGCTTCGCGTTCAGGGAGTCCAAAAAATTCGGAAGGACGGGAGGCGGCGGATGCAGCTTGAGTAAGACCACACTCGTCACCGTCAACATGACGATGGTCAACGGAAGCCCGATGGCAAACCATGTCAGAAAAGAAATGGAACGATGAGCTTGTTCGGCAAGCAGACCGACACCAATCAAATTAGGAGGTGTCCCGATAATCGTGGCGACTCCTCCCACTCCTGCGCCATAGGCAACAAACAGGAGAAACCCCGTTTCATACCCCCCGGGTTTCTCCTCCGGACCATGCATCGTGGTTAGGACCCCTAGTGCGATCGGCAGCATCAATGCCGTCGCGGCCGTATTACTAATCCACATGGAGAGGGTCGCGACGGTGATACCCATGGCCACAAAAACGCGGACCGGGTGAGCGCCAACCCATTTCCTTGAGAGAAACCAAAGACCAAATCGTTTATCGAGTCCATGAACCACAAGAGCTTCGGCAAGAAAAAAGCTCCCGATAAAAAGGAAAATGATCGGGTGAGCATACGCAGAAAACACGGTCTTCATGGACCCGAGACCCAGTAATACGCACAGACTCGTCCCAAGCAAGGCCGTGACGGGAAGGGGGATTGGTTCGGTAATCCAATAGGTCACAACCCACATCAAAATCGCCGCTAGAGTACGGGCAGATGGACTCAAAGATGGCGGGAGGACACTATAGAGGAGTAAGGCCATAACTGGGCCGGCCACCAGGCCAATTTGTGCTTTGCGAGGGTAGCCCATCTTTCCTCCTAGGATTTCCGAAAATTAGCAGGTATCATAGGGTTATCGCATAATTTGGAGAATGATGCATCCCAAAATTCAATCATTAGACAGCCTAGTCGATATTGTCCAATCCCGGAGTTACTCAGGAAAGCCATTGGTCTTTACTAATGGATGCTTCGATCTTTTGCATGTTGGGCATGTGCGGTACTTGGAGCAAGCCAGACAATTAGGTGACTTCCTTGTGATCGGGTTAAACAGTGACCGCTCCGTGAAAAGTTTAGGAAAAGGCGCGGACCGCCCAATTGTGAATGAACAGGAACGGGCAGAAGTCCTTGCGGCCTTAGCCTGCGTGGACTTTGTCACGATCTTTGATGAACCGACCCCACTCACGGTCATTCAATCACTTGTCCCGCAGGTCTTAGTCAAGGGAGGAGACTGGCTGCCTGAACAGATCATTGGCCGTGAGGTTGTGGAGAACCACGGCGGAACCGTCGTCTCGATTCCTTTGGTTCCCAATATTTCGACAACCCATATCGTCGAACGAATCCGCACACTTCATTCGACAACAACTAACAGCTCAAGTGGTGAGACCCCTGAGCCACAATCATCCCAGGAGAATATTCTTAAATAGTAGCGACCGTCAGGGGCCTTCGGTCTTCGTCTCTCGCTGACAACAACCAAGTATCCGTCTCAATAGTTCAGCAAACTTGCTCAGCCAGGCCGACACGGTCTCTCGTAATTCGTCTTCATCATACGTCTTTCTGGAAACAGTAGAATACCCGTCTATGCTCGAGAAACAATGAGCTAGAGCGAAAGAAACATTTCACGCAAGGGCTATCAGCACAATCGTGGAGCTCACCGAACGCGACAAACTTCTCACATAATCTTCGTTTAGTCTACTCGCAGGAGAAACCGCAAACGATATGAAACTTGCATCATCCTTTCTTACGCCACTTGGCGAAATATTGTCCTCCATTCCTGACTCACACAGTCCGTCTCACGCAACAACCTGTATCACGAGTTCTGTGCCCTCTTCGCATGCTCTGGCACTCTTAGGATTATGGCAAAGCCAAGGCGTGAGACGAGCGAAACCTTCAGCAACATCGAAACAAGATCAGCAGGCCGACCGGTCCTGGCTCATCATCACCGAGTCAGAACTGAATGCGTCCCAACTCTTTCAAGATCTGC
Organism: Nitrospirales bacterium; assembly: GCA_021604265.1. The sequence continues at coordinate 1,436 of BQIY01000166.1, read as the reverse complement.
AATTTTATTCGTCGGTGTTTGGAATGCCTCAGGAACACTTGGTCCATTTCCCTCAATGGGCCAGCTTACCCTATCAATCTTCGCTTCCCCCTACTGATGTCATCGCCGAACGAGCCGGCGCGCTGCATCGGCTGACAACCGGAAAACCCACCATTCTTGTCACGTCCATCTTAGCCATCTTGCAAAAAGTTCTTCCTCAAGACGCTTTCTTTGACGCATGCTTTTCTCTTGAACTCGGCAACGTCTGCGAACATGAGCCTCTTATTCACAAACTCTTACGACTCGGATATCGGCGGGTATCAATCGTGGAAATTCCCGGAGAATTCAGTGTGCGGGGAGGAATTATGGATATTTTTTCTACCGCATTTCCTCATCCACTTCGAGTTGAATTTTTAGGGGATACGATTGAATCGCTTCGTATTTTTGATCCGTCAACCCAGGAATCGATCCAAAAACTTTCTGAGGCATGGATTCTCCCGGTGCGGGAATATCTTATTGCTGAGGATCATCATGAACACGCCGGGCAATCTCTGTCGTCCGATGCAGAATGGTATGCACCCAACCTCTATGGCACTATGGAATCGATCGCCGATTACTTTCAAGCCCCCCCGAATGTTGTGCTTCATCACCCGATGGATTTACACCATATTGCTTCAACATGCTGGAATGAAATATTAGACATTTGGGATCAGCAGGAATCATCTGAACAACCCCCTGAAAAACCACCCTATCCCGAGCCCGACCGTTTATACCATCTCTATGACGACATTTTGGCTCAAATTCAATCTTGGCCAACCATCGGTCTGGATACCATTGCGCCAGCCCAATCGGAAGATTGGCAGCATGTTGTCCCGTTCCCTGCGCTTTCTGCTTCGAGTTTTGGGCTTGGGCTTCGAGGGATTCCCCTCAAAGACAACCTGGCGAAATTGGAACAACTGCGCAGCCAAGGACCTGTCTTTCTCATCGCTCGCAGCGCCGGTCAAGTCGAACGTCTGTTGGGATTACTCTCCGAACAAGGCTATCCGGCCTCATCATGGGATCCTTCTCTGAACATCTCACGGATGGCAGAAGAGCGATTCCCATTTTATTGCGTTCAAGGAGAACTCTCGTCTGGCCTCATTACTCATGAAGGACGCTTAGCCTTCATCACGGAAGAAGAACTCTTCGGGAAAGGCATTCGCCATCGTCCGCAACCAAAAACGCACACGGCTAAATTTCTTTCATCATTAGATGACCTGCAAGAAGGCGATCTGGTCGTTCATGTCCATCATGGCATTAGCCGCTATCAGGGGCTTCGCCGTCTCACCGTCCAAGATTCCGAAAGCGATTACCTATTACTCCATTTTGCCGGCACCGACACACTCTATGTTCCTCTTGAACGACTCTCGGAAATTCAGCCCTACCATGGAGTCGACCAACGCACCCCCAAATTAGAC
>BQIY01000165.1 GCA_021604265.1 Nitrospirales bacterium | reverse complement strand
ATTTACCATGTGCGCATGTGGAGTAGATATGATTCCAGCGTTGGAATTTTCAGGGAAACGCTTACAGACTTGCAGGAGTCAGTGAATGGTGGGTCTCAGCCTTTAGTAGAAACAAAGATATGGTGGAACCGCCCAACTATGGGGTAAGTCGTATTTGTTCATAGGATCGCGTCTAGTTATATCACTTTAGGAAATTTGTTCTTCTTCTTTTTCACCTCACCACACAAGTTGAAATGTCCCAAGTCTCCCCGCCAAATGGCTTGTTACGATCGCCCCCTTATCAAATCATTTCCTCTTGTTCACCTGCGACGGTCGTGTTGACCTACCTCTTTCATTCAGGTGGCTGAAATAGAAGAATGTGCCCTTACCCAATCGATAAGTAAAAAGCGTGGGGAGTCTTTATTTTGTTGAAGATGGCTGTTTGCCTTGTTCTCGGTAAAGCGATTGATGTTGACATAACGTGTTTGAAGAGCTCTTGAATATCGAACCTACGACTCGCAATCCATTCTTTCTTTCCATACGATCTCACTCTTTGGGATTTGTCCTAATATGGTTTGTATGATATCATGATATCAGTACGGAGGATTCACAAGTGGGGCAATTAATTGTTCGAAATATTGAAGAAGACGTGAAGCTGCGTTTACGTCAACGGGCTTCTCGACATGGCCGAAGTGTCGAAGAGGAAGTCCGCGACATTCTTCGGAATGCTACAAAGAATGAAGGGAAGCGGAAGGGTGGTTTTGGCTCAGCCATGAGCGACATGTTTCAAGGCATTGGGTTGCAAGAAGACATTCCGGAACTCAAAGGAGCGTCTCCTCACTCTACTGATTTTGAATCATGATCATTCTCGATACGAATATTCTTTCTGCGGTGATGCAGGATCGGGGCGATCCCATTATTGTGTCGTGGCTCGACAGGCAGGCGTGGGAGTCAATCTGGACCACAGCGATCACGGTATTTGAAATTCGTTTAGGGCTATCGTCTCTCACAAAAGGCAAGCGACGTATCAAGCTTGAGGAGGCCTTTCAGCAGACGTTAGAAAAGGTTCTAGAAGGACGAATACTTTCCTTTGATGAAGATGCGGCATTAGCGGCAGGAGAGTTAGCTGCAGGCAGACGACGCCGAGGAGTAACCGTCGATATGCGAGACACACAAATTGCAGGAATTGCCATTGCTAAACGAAGTAGTATTGCCACAAGGAATACAAAAGATTTCAATGGACTTTCTGTGTCCGTCATTAATCCGTGGAAAGAAAGTTGAAGAGGTACAAGTCTTTTGCTGCCATTCATGGCGGCGTTTTGCATGTGGGGAGTAAGGGGATGTTCACGTCAAAACAATTGTTAACATGATTCACTCTCTATTCTCCTGAGTATGCTTGAGCGGGAAAAAGGCATCTGACTCCATGTATGTTATTGAAGCTTTTCTACGAGTTCTTCTGCGGGATAGGTTAAGATTTCGGCGAGGGTAGGATGATAGTGGGGGATGCGGAGCATGTCATGGACGGTGCCATGGTAATACATGATGGTGATGAGTTCATGAATCAGCTCTGAGGCTTCAGGACCCACAATATGGCCTCCAAGCAGTTCTCCGGTTTGTGGATGACATAAGATTTTGACATGCCCATGCGTTTCTCCAAGGCACATGGATTTTCCGTGATCGCTAAACGGATATGACGCAGCGAGATACGCGATACCTTGTTGCGTACATTCCCGTTCCGACAATCCGACATTAGCCACTTGCGGATCGGTAAAGATCACTTGGGCTTTCAGGCGATCGTCTTGTATGCGAGGGGGAGCATCTTGATGAACGGCATTCCAGCCTGCGATTTCTCCTTGTTGGATCGCAATATGCACGATTTCATGGAGCCCATTCACGTCTCCAACCGCAAAAATATGTGGCGTCGAGGTCCGCATTTCGTTCGAAACGGTAATGGCTCCCTTCTGAGTCTCGACCTTGGCGTTGCCTAAATTTAGATTGTCGATATTGGGGCGACGCCCAAGTGCTTGTAGAATCATTTCTGCTGAGACGGTTTGTTCTTGACCTTGGTGCAGGAAGTGCGCAGTTTTGAGATTCTCTGATTGACTGAAACGCAGCAGTTGAGTAGACGTAAAGACCTCCATGCCTTCTTCGCGAAACCGTGCTTCGACAGGACGAGCCAGATCTTCATCGCCTTCGGACATGATGTGGCCGCTGCGTTGTAAGAGCGTCACCTTCGTTCCTAATCGGGCGAAAAATTGTGCGAACTCTAGAGCCACTGCCCCTCCACCCAAGACAATCAATGATGCAGGGAGTTTGCGCAATTCCAGTGCTTCATCACTTGTGATATAGCCCGCTTCTTCAAGCCCGGGTATCGGTATGCGCGAAACGACCGATCCGGTTGAGATGATAAAAGATTTGCCGGTCAATCGGTGTGGGCCGGCTTGGATTTCATTAGGTGACAGAAATTGTGCGTGTTCTTGATAGAGTGTAAATCGTGGGTCCTTGAGGGCTTCAATTCGATAATCGGCAAATTCTTGAATGAGCTGTGACTTTCGATCAATAATGGCAGAAAGATTGGCTGTGGCTGTCACGGGGGTTAGGCCAAATTCCTCTGCTCTTCGCATCAATGATATGATGTCTGAGGAGCGGAGAATGGTTTTTGTGGGCATGCAGCCGCGAAGAATGCAGAGCCCTCCCAAGGGGCCATGGTCAATGATGGCGACATTGGCGCCATCGTCACGCGCGGTGCGGGCGGCTGCATACCCGGCTGAGCCACCGCCAATGATAATGACATCGTAATGCATCGATTTCTCAAGAGCCATGGTTCTGTCCCTCTTGTTAAAACATAATCCTACAAGTCAGGTCTTTTTACCCAGACTCTGAAGGTCTACTCATTTGAATTGGAACCTCAAGACATGAAGATAACATGGCCATTTTCATTTGTCGTGCTGTGGGTGCTCATGGGGCTGGGCTGCGTTACATCGACCGGTCCGCTGGCTACCTTACCAATTGTGAGCCCAACGGCATCAGAGTTGAACTTGTCTGGCATTCAAGCTTACAACGACGGTCAATGGGAGCTGGCGCAGCAACGTTTTGAAGACGCTCTTCGCGCTGATGATCAGCTGCCGGAAGTGTACTTTAATCTCGCGCTGACATTTCATAAACAAGAAGAACATCAGCAGGCCATTGAATATTTTCGCAGAGCTGGTGAGCTAGCACCGCAGAACGACAGTATTGTTCAGTCATCAGTCTATCGTAATCATCTGGGGCTCTCTTCGACGTTTGAACGGCATATGAGCGGGGGATACCGGTATGCCAGATAGTTGTTTTCACCTAAGGTGATGTCGTTGATTGAGCAATGCATTGCACCTGACGGCGGCAGCGTGATGATACCTTCGCTGCAAATTTCAAGGATGACTCACTGAGCAATTCATGTAAATAACCCTATGCGATCAATTCTTCACGTTGATATGGATGCCTTTTATGCATCAGTTGAGCAACGCGATAATCCGGCGTATCGGGGAAAGCCTGTCGTGGTTGGGGCGAACCCTCAAGGCGGTAAGGGGCGGGGGGTGGTGTCAGCAGCATCCTATGAAGCACGAACATTTGGTATTCATTCTGCGATGCCGATCAGTCAGGCATATCGACGGTGTCCATCGGCGATTTTCCTTCCCGTTCGTATGGCGCGATATGAGGAAGTGTCTGAACGAATTTTTGAGATTTTTTCCCGCTACACGGATTTAGTTGAACCGCTAAGTTTGGATGAAGCCTTTTTAGATGTCACGGGGAGTTATGCCTTATTCGGTTCAGCCGAAACGATTGGCCGGCGTATTCAATCCAAGATTTTGAAGGAGGAGCAATTGCAGGCATCTGTGGGAATTGCTTCTACCAAATTTGTTGCCAAAGTGGCGTCGGATCTTGAAAAACCTCAAGGTTTTGTCATGGTTCCGCATCAAAAGATCCATGAATTTTTGCGAAACTTGCCTCTAACCCGTTTATGGGGTGTGGGGGCAAAGACGGCGCCCCTGTTACAACAGATGGGGTATCGAACCATTGGCGATATCGCGCAGCAGTCGCAAGACGCGCTTCGTGCGCGTATGGGTAAACGTGGCGTGCATCTGTGGCAATTGGCTAACGGGTTAGATGATCGTCCGGTTGTGCCACGCTCCACGATGAAGTCAATCGGAGCTGAAACGACATTTGTACGTGATACCAATGATGATGCGCTCATTCGACAAACGTTGCTGGTTTTATCTGAGCGCGTTGGTCAACGATTACGAAACGAACACCAAGGGGCATGTGGCCTCACCCTCAAGTTTCGAAATGCGGCCTTTGAAACGGTGACGCGATCATCTTCATGGTCGGAGCCGGTCAATCAATCCAGTGACTTGTGGAAACAGGCGCTGACACTTCTCGAGCGTGTTGGGATAGGTGAGCAACAGGTGAGATTACTCGGGTTATCAGTCACGAAATTGACTCCTCTCGGATCACATGAGCAATTGACGCTCTTTGAACAACATAGTCGACAGGAACAGGATCTGTCTCAAGCCGTTGATGCGATTCGCATGCGTTTTGGTGATGAATCCATCCAGTTGGGGTCATTGTTAGGAAAAGAGAAACCATAGAAATGCCGATAACGAGAATGGGAAATCTGGGCGTAAGGGTAGAGGATATTTGTGATGTCGCACGTGAGCAGAGGGTTAGGCTGCCGCGTATGATTGGTTTGCACTCATGATGAGCCATTGGCGGCTTTCATGGGCTGGAATGGGCGGAGTGACCCAAAACCCTTGAATGGCATAGCATCCGTGTTCAGAAAGAAATTCAACTTGGGCTTGGGTTTCGACTCCCTCAGCAACCACCTTGAGCCCAAGCGTATTGCCGAGTGCAAGAATCGCTTTCACAATGGCGGCATTATTGATGTCGGTGTCGAGGTCTTTGATTAACGACTGGTCCAGTTTGAGCCCATCGAGGGGGAATGCTTTGAGGTACCGAAGCGAGGCATAGCCCACACCAAAATCATCGATATAAATTTTCACTCCCATGGCCTTCAGGTCGCGTAACGTCGCTAGCGTACTGGGTGTTTCATTAATGAGAAAACTTTCCGTGAGTTCAACCTGGAGGTATTGGGGATCAAGTTGCGTGGCCTGAAGAATATGTTCGACCGCTGCAGGGAGGTTTCGTTGATGAACTTGCCGTGCTGACAGATTGACCGAGATGGGTGGAACCGGCAATCCTTCGCGTTCCCACTTTTTGGCTTGGAGGCTGGCGGTTTTCATGACCCATTCCCCAATCGGCACGATGATCCCGGATTCCTCAGCTTTCGGAATAAAGTTCATTGGACTAATCATGCCTTGATACGGGTGTTGCCAACGAATCAACGCCTCCAGCCCAATAATCTGTTGTGTGTGAAGATCCATTTGGGGCTGATAGTGCAGTAAAAACTCGCCTTTCGTCAGTGCGCGACGGAGTTCTACGTCAATCGTCGTCCGGTCAAGTGATGAGGTCTGCATGCCGGCGGTGTAAAATTGAAAGTTGTTGCCGCCCTGCGCTTTAGCGCGGTACATGGCGGTATCACTATGTTTTAAGAGATCCTGCGCTTTGGCACAATCCCAGGGATAAATCGTCACGCCGACGCTACCGGTAATGTGCAGTTCATGATCCAGGACCACCATCGGTTGAGCGATAAGATCAAGTAACCGCTGCGCGATGGTGCCGACGTCATCGACTGATACAACTTCATCAAGCAGGACGGCAAATTCATCGCCTCCCATCCTGACGCCTGTGTCGACTTCACGTATGCATTTCCTGAGACGGCTTGCAACAGTTTTCAGCACGATATCCCCGTATTCA
>BQIY01000164.1 GCA_021604265.1 Nitrospirales bacterium | reverse complement strand
CAAGATCGTACACCACTGAAGAGTGTTGAGGCGTTACCCGTGATGACTCAAACCGTGGAGTCGATGAGCTAGCTCGAAGTTGCTCTGATCTATGCCATGAAGCAATCGCGCCGCATATTACGTACGAATCCTAGGTCCCTGTCAGAGGCATCTTCTCCTGCGTGTCTATGGGGGTTCCCTCAGGAGACAGCCTGGATGCCGCATGCAAAAAGTTTCGATCTGCTTGGTTCGACATACGTGTGGGAACATTTGAATCAGGATGATTGGTCAGTGAACGGACAGCACGGTCATGTTCGCGATAGCACATTATGGGATCTCAAGACATGTCTTCGACATGATGGAGCGGTCTTGGACACGGTGGGGTTATGTCGCGAGGAGACTCTTCATCGAGAGTCTGACCGCGACATCCAGGGCAAGTTGATTCAGTTGCTCAAGATCACATGGCTGGTATTTGATTATCATCCCCAGACGATTGATCAAGGAATTGCGTGGCTGGGAGTCGAGACGATGACGCAGCTGCTGGCTGTGGCACAGGCGTTTGCGCTCTTAGAGAAAGAACAAAATGAGTTTCTGGATGGTGAATTACTATGGCGGCATAGTGTCCGCACAGGTTGTCTGGCCGGAACCCTGGCCAAAGAAGAATGTGGAGCCCTGGACACGATTATGCAGTCTTGTGTCGCTGGATTTTCTCATGACATTGGATTAGTGGTTCTCGCTGTTTCTCTTGGTTCGACTCGTTATCTTGATGTGCTGTCACGGGCACGGCGGGAGAGTCTTTCTCTTGCGACGGCTGAACTGTTTGAGTTGGGGCTTTCCCATGAAATTGTCGGAGCTGAATATCTTCAACGACACAGGTTTCCCCGGGCGATTGTCGATGCGGTTGCCTACCACGACAATCCTTTAGGGCTTGGAAGGTCAGAATTTACGCCGACGGTTGCAGTCTATGCCGCCAATACTCTTGATGGTGGTGGGTGGCCGCAAGACAGCGACGGCGTGCCGTCCGATCGCGCGATGGAATACTTGTCGGGTCATGGATATCGTGACCCTTGGCCAAAATGGCAGCGGTCTGCGGCCAAGATTCAGGGTCAGGAGTTGGGATATGCCTGAAAAAATTTTATTTGTGGACGATAGTCGAAATGTCTTGGATGCCTATAAGCGACAGTTTCGTAAAGGGTATGACATTGATACGGCCTTAGGCTCAGAATGGGGTATTGAGAAATTAAACAACGATGGTCCATTTGCCGTGGTGGTGTCTGATTTTCGCATGCCCAATGTCGACGGCATAGAGTTTTTACAAATGGTCAAAGCCCAGATGCCTGAGGCTTCTCGAATTCTCATTACGGGCTATGCCGATGTTGAGACGGCGATGAAGGCCGTCAATGATGGTGCGGTCTATCGATTTCTTTCAAAGCCGTGTCCGCATGAATTACTGCTTGAAACTGTTCAGGCCGGGCTTGAGCATCACCGGCTCTTGCGAACGGAACGAGATATTCTTGAGCGAACACTCAATGGGTGTTTAAAGAGCCTTATTGAAGTGTTTTCCTTATCAAATCCGGAGGCGTTTGGCCGGACGTCCCGTATTCAGCGTTACATGAAGGGGATGACGCGGCCGATGGGGGTGGAATGTACGTGGCTTCTCGAGACGGCGACGCTGCTCTCTCAAATTGGCACGGTGACCATGCCGCAGGAAGTGCTTCGAAAGAAATATCGAGGTGAATCGTTAACAGCTCAAGAAGAGGACCTGTTTGCCAAACATCCGGAAATCGGAGGGGATTTACTGGCCGCCATTCCGCGTATGGAGGAGGTAGCCAAAATCGTTCGATTGCAAGAGAAACGATATGATGGAAGTGGTCCGCCGTTAGAGTGTTCAAATCAGGAAAGAGACATTCCGGTTGAAGCGCGCATGCTTAAGGTGGTCTTGGATTTTGATACGTTAGAGACTGGGGGGATGGCACAGGACGCGGCGATGCAAGAATTGTGGAAACGTGAAGGGTGGTATGACCCTGTCTTACTCGATGCGTTGAAGCAATCCTTTGAGAAAGAGAAAAAATACACCATTATGGAATTGTCACTCGATGGGCTAAGGGCAGGGATGATTCTTGCCGAAGGCGTGCGGGACGAGGCGGGAAAAGTCATCGTCAGTAGAGGTCAGCAATTGACGGATGGATTGTTGATGCATCTTCTGCACTTGGCGCATCAGAGACCGATTCAAGAGCCCCTTAAAGTGATCGTGCCACTTACCGAAGACGCCCTGGCAGCTCAGGCATCATCTCTGTGAGGAATGCGGGAGACGGCATGCGGTTGAACGGTTGGTGCTCGGTCGGATGGATCTCTATGCTGGACACACGAAACAAGGCCCTATCATTAGCGAATAGGCCCCGTAGCGGGGAAAGGGTCCGACCATGGCCATGATTTCCTGTCTTCAGTGCGATGGAGAAATGTCCAACTACGCGGTGTCCTGCCCACATTGCGGAAGGAAGAATTCAGCTGCTCCTGAAGCGATATTACTTCAGGAGCAACGGGACGATTCGTCTTCCGTGCCTCAGCAGGCGAGCGAACTTCGGAGTGTTGCACCATCCTCTTCTGTTGCTTCAGAAGAGCGGCAGAGTTCAGATGAGACAACCGGTCACCGTCAACGTACGAAGAATCAATGGTTATCGGAGTTGCGCGATGAATGGAATTCGTTGACATCAGGAAAAAAAACCGCGCTTCAAATGCTGTTTGGTTTTGCGTTGCTCGTCGGGGTTGTGTTGTTTGTTTACGGATTAGTTTCTTGAGTGCAGACGGCTTCTCGACGATCAATCAAGCCCGCTTCAATGCGGAGGGATGACGGTCATTTGCAAGAGCATTATTTATTCATCTGTTAGGCATGAGTCAGAACAGGAACGCCTATGTCTCGATCCACTCTTCAAGAAAATCTTGTTTCCGCTGAGTCTCTAGCGTCTCAATTACGCATCGATGCCCTGCCGCAACATATCGCGATTATTATGGATGGGAATGGGAGGTGGGCGTTGGAGCGCGGGTACTCACGTATTGCCGGGCATCGCGCCGGTGTCGAGTCGGCACGTGAGACAGTGCTCCTCTGTCGGGATCTTGGGATTCCTGCTCTCACATTGTATGCATTTTCTTTAGAGAATTGGAGGCGGCCTCGAGAAGAAGTCGCCCTGCTGATGGAACTCTTTACGGAATTTTTTCAACAGCATTGCCGGCAATTTCTTCAGGAGGGAGTTCGTCTTCAAGTGATTGGTCGTAGAGAGTTATTGCCGAAGCCTGTCCAAATCATGATTCGTGAACTTGAGCGGGCAACCCAGGCTGCCGATCAATTCACGCTGACACTTGCGCTCAGTTACGGTGGGCGTGATGAAATTCTTTCGGCTGTTAATAAGATTGTACGAGATACTGAGAACGGTCTGGTTGACCTTCCCAGTCTCAATGAGGCTCAGTTTGCTCAATATCTTTCCACGGCTGATTTGCCTGACCCAGATTTAGTGATCCGAACGAGTGGTGAATCACGGGTCAGTAACTTTTTACTATGGCAGATTGCCTATTCCGAACTGTATTTTACCAATACGCTGTGGCCGGATTTTGGTCGTCGAGAACTTCTTGCAGCCTTAGTCAACTATCAAGCTCGTGACCGTCGTATGGGCGGGTTACGTGCGCACAAGGAATGTTGTGCGCAAACGTCTGATGTGTCCAAGCATGCCGGGTGTTTCCATGGAGAAAAAGATAGGGAGCCCTATCGAATGACACCATCGTTAGAAAATAATTGGTGTCAGGCTATTCATTTGGATTCTGGGTCTCTGGACTCTTCTCTGGTGTCTTCTTGGCTGGATTGACCGTAAGACCATTTCTGATGTGATGTTCTGCAAGGAAAATTATACTCTCGTCTGACCGTTATTTGCTTGCCCCTGCCTCGTACAGTCATTGAACTTCTGGGCTGTCGTGGATATCCTGTTCAGATTTTTTGAGACGATTTGTTCTTGAAGGTAGACGTATCTTCGGTATACTTGAGAGAATCTAGTCGATATAGAATAGAGCCATCTTGCCCTCTGACTAGTCTGAGAAGAAGGAGCATGATCATTCGTTCAACCCGAAGGCAAACTCTCTCTGCCGCTCATCTCGTCTTAATGAGTGTCTTTGTCGGGGTGTCGGCATTTTCTGCCGAATCATTGCCGTCTCCTGAACCGTACCCTGTGCAATGCCAGAGCGCAGAGGCCTGTTTTCAGCAAGCCGTGAATCCGGCGGCAGACACGCGGGCCTCGGTGCTTCCAGAGTCCTATTCGGTTGCCAGTTTGAAAAAAGTTCAAGCTCAGTATCCTGGAACCGTCTGGGCTCATCGGGCTGGCGTTCATCTGGGGCTTATGTTGAAAGACACGTCTCCAGCAGATGCGATTGCCTATTTTCGTCAAGCGAATGAGGCCTTTCCGCTTTTACAAGACTACCTGCAATTTTGGTTGGCAGAAACGTTATTAACGGCGAAGCGGCCTCACGAAGCAGCAGAAGTGTTGGAGGGTGTGGAGACATGGGGTTCTCAATCAAGGCTGAGACGTGACGCCTTAGTCTTAGCTGGTCGAGCCCGGCATGAATCTGGAAATTGTGCACTCGCGATTCGGTGGTATTCTCGAGCGATTCGAAGTGCGCCTCAATCTTCACACGCGGCAACGGCATTGCTCGAAATTGGAAAATGTCATGTGGAGCTTGGCAAGTTTGACGCTGCGCAGCAAGCACTTCGAGAGGTTTGGTGGAAAGTGCCACATAAATCTGAAGGAGAGGAAGCTCAGAATCTGCTCGCTCAATTACCTCAAGGGAATCAACGGCCCCCAACGCTCGAGGAACAGTACAAACGTACGCTGGCTTTCTATCGAGCTGCTCAATTCGAAAGGGCGATTGCCGGGCTTCGACAGTATCTCCAGCAGGTGTCGAAAGGGAAGAAATATGATGAAGCGGAATATAAGCTGGGCATGGCCTTGGCTCGACTCAAGCAATATGACAAGGCTGAAAAAGTGTTTGATCGTGTGTCTCGTTCCAAGTCAAGCCGACGTCAGGATGGCGTCGTGTGGTTAGCGCGGTCTTACCTTCGGCAGGGTAAAGGTCCTCAAGTTCTTGCTCTTCATCAGCAGGCACATCTCAAAAAATTATCCGGAGATCGGCAAGCGCTTCTTCATATTTTTGCAGGGGTATGGCTTCATGATCAAGCTCAAGCCGAGACGGCCTTGGCTGCATTTCAGCAAGCGGTTCAATCTGCACGTTCGCTCAAAAGGCGACAAGACGCCTTATGGAGAATGACATGGATTTATTATGAACGAGAGCAGTACGATAAGGTTCTGACGACATTAAAGACCTTACGGCAGAGTTCTAAAGATCAAGCGGTTCAGAGGCGGGTTCAATACTGGCAAGGTCGAATATATGATCAATTGCAGCAGCCCGCTAAGGCTCAAGAAGTCTATCGGAATTTGTTTGAAGAACAGCCGCTGACGTATTATGGTCAACTAGCGAAAGCCCGCTTGCGTCGGCCTGCCGCGATGACAAATGTCGGCTTGGTAAACCATGAGACTCTTTCGTCATCATCCACTGTATCGCATGAGCTTGTGAATGACTTGCATTACCAAAAAGCGCGTGAGCTGCTGAAGTTGGGTCTGTTGCAAGAGGCCGGAAAAGAGGTCAAGGCTGTCACAAAGCGGGCGACGTCGAAAAGCGCAAATCTTCTTGAAATCATTTCCTTGGCTCAACAGACGGGGGCGTACGATTTTGGGATACGCTTAGCGATTCGGCACTTTGGACAGAAACTGAAGCAAGACCGTATTCCTCGAACGTCTTACGCATGGAACGGGGCCTATCCAGT
>BQIY01000163.1 GCA_021604265.1 Nitrospirales bacterium | reverse complement strand
CAGAGTCTGAGGCTGAATGGTAGGCCGGAGGACTGTTAATTCCAGTGGCGAGTTCGGCCACCGCAGGCGACGGAGGAACAGATTCAAATTTGGTTTCAATTAATTCCCGCTCTATGTGGAAAAGGTGCCGGGTTTCGGCCCGGCAGCCGAGGTCCTTTTGTTTCGGCAAAAGGACCCAAAACCATTGACGCCCCGCCCGGGCTCATTGGATTGATCGGACGCGAAGTAGGGGGAGACGGGCTAACTCGCGGGGCTCAAACAAGCCCGTCAAGAATAAGAGCGTCCGATCAGGGGCACGGGCGGAAGGCGTCGGACAAGGAAAAAGATCTTTTAAAGAGGAAGAGGCTAGAGCGCCACCGAACATGCGGCGCAGTTGAATCGTTCGAAATTCACTGAAGACTTCTTTCGAAAATTCAACGTACTCGCCACCGAATGTTCTGAGTTATGAGGTGGAGTATTGAAGAATTCGCTCGATTAATTTTTGATGTTGCATCCGTCTTTCTTCGTCCGGATCTTCAACCGACTCAATCGATTCGATGGAACGAACGTAGGTATCGGGAAACCGTAAATGTTTGGCACCCAACACCACGAGGGTTTTATACCAATGATAGGGCTTCAGGTTATGCTCAATGTAGGATGGTTGAGCCAGGTAGGTAAAACAGGCGTACTCTTTCCCATGAAGTTCTACCGGGAGTTGGCTATCGTGATAACCTTTTCCCTTGCCTTCGAAACGGTCCAGCAGGGGTTTATGGGCTGAATCTATGTGATAGATGCCCCCATACACTTCATCAGAATCTTCTCCCGTGCGGGCCAGGTTGCACTTACTCGATCCATCCTGACCCCTTTTCTGAAAAGCCAGTCGATACGGTCTCAACTTAACCACATCAAGCAATTCGGCAGAGGGCACGCGTTCCCGCAACCGCACAGGGTGGAGATTCGAACCATAGGCCAGATAATAGAGCAACCCTTTACTCATCCTTCATTCTTGCCTGCGGAATCCATCATCCTCTCAATCACCCTCAGAACCAAAAATCCCTGTCGGCTTTCCGTCGATACTGAGCTGGTTCTTCTTTTGCCAATAGGCCGAGACCCCTTTTTCGCCCTGCTTCTCAGCCCACGTCGAAAGGATATGACGGTCTTCAACGTAGTTCATGAAAGGCACAGCATGACCGCAGGAGGTTTGCACCCGATCGATAGACACCAGGAAGTACTGCCGTGTCGCTGTGGTAGAAGGCAATTGAATCGAAAACTCCGCCCAACGAGCATCCCTCGGATGAAAAACCTGTGCTGTGCCATAGACCCGAAGAATCCGTGGCGGCCCTTCAAACGCGCACCACATCATCGTCATTCGATTCGATTCCAAAAGATGGGCTGCCGTTTCGTTCCCGCTCCCGGTCAAGTTCATCCAGAGAATCTCGTGAGGGTTGAGCACACGAAGCGAATCCTGGCCCTTCGGTGAGAGATTGATTCTCCCGTCGGGGGCAGCCGTCGCGACAAAGAACACTTTTTGGGCGCCGATAAATTGGCGCAACTCATCACTCAACTCTGGAAATTGTACAGCCACGATTACGCTCCATTCGCTTTAATTTCTCACAACGTCGCCCATTTTTCAGATCATACTTAAAGAGGTCACAAGGGCTACACGATTTCTGTGGTACAGCCTAACAATAATTGCACGGACTGTATAATTGTGAATTTGTTGCCGGGTGTCGGCCCGGCAGCCGAGGTCCTTTTGTTTCGGCAAAAGGACCCAAAACCATTGACGCCCCATCCGGCCTCATTGGATTGATCGGACGCGAAGTAGGGGGAGACGGGCTAACTCGCTGCGCTCACACAAGCCCGTCAAGAATAAGAGCGTCCGATCATGGAGCCGAACGGCAGGCGTCGATGAGGGAAGGGGAGAAAAAAGTAGATTGCAAGAGAAGTCATAGCCACCAAACATCCGACATGGATGAATGGACCAGAATAACTCGAACACTTCTTTGAGATATTCAACAAACTGGCTCAAGGGATTGGGAGTTAATTTTGAAGGAGTAACGCCCCCACATCACCTGGCGGCGGAAGAAGACATAAGGTAGCAGCAACGATCAGGTACATGCGAATGTTCTGTGCCATTTGTCGCTGTTCGAACCGAAGGAGAGGTGTCTTCGGAATCGCGCGGCAATGTCAGTCGTTCACGGGAGGCACAGGAATTAAACGTATCAGGGGGAATGCCGACGACGGCACGGATCAGCCTACCGTTCCCCTTCGTCACTAGCATCGTCGTGGTCCTCGTCATAGCTCCTGTTTCGCATTTCTATTTCTGCCTCCTTGCAGCGCTGTTCTGCCACAATCATAAGGTCCAGATCTGCTATATGCTTTTCGGCGAACTCTTTAACCGCTAGCCGATCATCTGCCAGCCATTCCGTCAAGGATTCCTTTTTGGCCCGCCATGCTTTCACCAAGCCAAATGCACCAGAGACCACGCCGGTGTTATCGATGCTGACCCGGACCGCGTTCATTTTGTGAGCGTCACCTGGAAATCGTGACACAATCTCCTTCAACACAAGGTAGGAGGAAGTTTCACCATCATAGTTCTGGAGAATCCCCAGTACGAAATCTCCCTCGGTATCGCTACAGGTCTTTACCAACTCGGCGAGCGCAGCAGCGAATGCCGTGGTGCAGCTGGGAAAGACCTTGCTAAGCAGTCTCCCCCCTCGAAATCGGAAATCTGTCCGGTCTGGAGCAAACCACGATAGCCCCTTGCTGATTGCGAGTTGCGGGTCTTTCGAGAGCTCCTTCTCCAGACCATGGAAACCGAAGGGCACCGCCTCGAAGCGTTCTTCGTCCTCGCAGGCCGTGACCTCTCTGGAGAGCCGCGCTCCAAAGTAGTCCCAGACGGCCTCCGGCTGGCGCTCGGCCAGTTGAAGCAAAAATCGCTCGACTTTATGGTTCACTTTACGAATATAGCCCAGATTCTGCAGGATCTGCTCCCTTCTCTCCGGAGTCACTTCCTCATAGAAATTTTTGGCCCTCTTCACAAACCACGCTTCTGAGACCCAGCTCGGGTCTTTGCGATCATTCAGGAAGGTCAGGGCATCACGCAGAAACGTATCGCCATCTGCGATCTTCTCTGTCCCGTAGTGCTCCAGTGCGAAGAGTAGACATTCGATGACCGCTATCGGGTCGTCTCTATCAATCGCGCGCTTCAGTAGAGAAAGGGCAAAATCAGGTTTCTTAACCTCTGAATAGCGAAGGTGACGGGCTACACTCGCGAGGTTTCTGGCTGACTCAACTTCACTCTCCAGGATCCGCTCATAGATATAGTGTCGGCCACTCAGAGCCAGACCATTGAGGAATTCAGTAAGGAAATTTCGCAGGGCATCCGAGGCCTGTGCCAATAGCCTGTTGGCCACTTCAGGCTTACGCTCAGCGAGCTTGCTGATGAAATTGCCGAAAACCGGGAATGTGGCAAGATCATTCGACTTGGTTTCCGCGTAGCGCGCAATCAGGGCGAACCACTCGCTCTCGTTCACCACATTGATCTCGTTGATGTAACGGTCAACTTCCCCGCGCCGATATTCGTCGGCCCCCTGGTATTCGAACTCCTCGTCAGTCCAGTTCGCGGGGTAAACGGATTCAAACCCTACCAAGACCTTGTATCGAACAAACCCATCATCGGCGTTGATTGTGTCGCGGAACTTGAAAATTGCGGCCACAAGCGCCTCGGCTTCGGCCTGACAACCGAACGGATTTCCTGGGTCTTCGATAAATCCCTTTGCTCGGAAATAGTCAGAGAGAAATCGGTACTCCAAATGCTGCAGAAGCCCGTAGCTCGTAGCATCAGCACGGTCCGTTACGAAGTCGACAATGCGTTTGGCATCCTTGAGTGTGGTAGCTAGGAGCTCATTGGAATATGGCGCCTGATTGGGAGTCCTTGTTGCAACGTCTAGGGCTAAAAGAACCTCGCGCTTCTGCGCGTCGTCCTTTGATCGATCGTAGGCTGCAAAAAGGGCTTTGATCGCCTTGTCGCGGACCTCCCTGAGCTGATTGGATGCGGGCACGGCCTCCGTACTTAAGATTACGGAGTCTGCTTTCCACTTTGTACCGGTGATGTCTGATTGAATTGCTTCGGTCCAGACCGTAAGAGCGATGGGCCGAATACTGTCCACCTCGGCGTCGCTCATGCCGGCAAGGTGATCTACCAATACCAACTGGAGCATTGGCCCCACTTGGTTGTAGGCGTCAAGGTTGTACTCGGACAGGTTCTTGACTGCCTTCACAATCTGCTGACGAATATCATCGTTTGACTCCTCCCGATAAATGTCGATAAGCAGTTGCAGCGTTCCGACAACGTCAACGTACCGCAGACTTTCGACGATCTCCACGACAAGCTGCGTCACTGCATCAGCCTTGAAGCCCTCCATATTTCCATAGGTCGTTTCTATCGGAACGGACTCTGTGCTGCGCGCGGATTGAACTGCCCTCAGCAGAGGACCTTTCAATCCCTCGTAGGCCACCGACAGGTCGTCGTAATTTGGGATCCCATAGTCTTTCAATTCTGACAGAATCTCGTAGCGTTCGTTGTTGCTCTTCGCATTGTCCAACAGGTCGGCAATGTCCTTATCGAAGAGCTCTTTGCCCTGGAGGACCCTTTCATACTCCTGCTGGGCCTTCTGAATCTCGAAGCCAGCCGGGATGAGGTACTTGTCCATGATCCGCTCAAATCGGCGGGCGATACCTTTCATAGCTTTTCCTCCGTAGCCATCGCCCAGTTTCACTTTATAGAGAATGTCGTGGGAGGTTTCGGACCAAGCGTGGTTCAGAATGGTCTGGACCTGAATTTCGCAACGCAGACCTGCGAACTTCGCATATTCGGGAAGGCGTATGCGATCCTCACGAAGCCGTACCGTGTAGTGAACTGCGCGGTATTGTTTGCCTTTATTTTCCTGAGTAGGATGATGGATCTTGGTCGAGTCTTCCTCGATCTCGAAATTGTCGCGGATCAGTGGTGAGGCCAGGAAGCGGTCAACATCATTGTTGGTGTAAAAGATGAGCCGGGCGCCGGCGAGATCACGCCGGTCAATCTCCAGCGTCTGGGTGTTCAGTTGGCCCGCCTCGGCTAGACGGCGCCGCAGGCTTTCTATCCCTTTAGCACGTGCCTGAACTGACTGAGGCCGAGGCAGGTATTCAGCGGCCTGCATCGCCTTTTCCAAAATAAAGCAGACCATCTGAGCGAAGGCTTCATAGGTCGAAAGATATTTCTTCTCGTAGTCGGTAAGATTCACAACACTCGGACCCCGCTTTCAATTTATTCAACATCCTCAGCGAAACGACCTGGGGATCGTGCGTGCGCCTAAGACTATTGGGGCTCAGATTGGTAGCTTGAGCGCCGAATAGAGTCATGGCCACTTCTGGACGATAGGGGCAATGTGAAAAGTGGCAGCGGGTAGAGTTCAATCCCATATAACAATGTTTAGCCGGATCCGCGTAACGCCACCTTTTTGAATGAGCACAAAGCTCATTCAGCGGACTTCAGGCCCATAATAATAGCATTCTCAAATCGATCAAATCAGAAATGATAATTTAATAATCTTCGAAATATGTCAAGGAAAGATTCGTGGCTTCTCGAAAGTTTTCGAGGCCGAAACTAAACATTCAAATCCACCTGACTTCTTTTCAAGTACGTAGACAATCATCCGGTTGGGCACAGATTCTTCGCCTGTGGCTCAGAATGACAATTTAGTTGAGAACTCCGACGCCTGCCGCCCGTCCCCATGATCGGACGCTCTTCTTCTTGGCGGGCTTGTGTGAGCCCCGCGAGTTAGCCCGTCTCCCCCTACTTCGCGTCCGATCAATCTTGTGAGGGGGGGCGTCAATGG
>BQIY01000162.1 GCA_021604265.1 Nitrospirales bacterium | reverse complement strand
GGGCTGACATCGCCGGGATGGAGCGCCGGATGGCGCAAGCGAACCGCGTCATTGGTATCGCCCGTGCGGCCTTTTTCCCCGAGGTGAGTTTTTCGGCCGGCGGTGGGTTCGAAGACGCTGGTTTTAGTCTGATCAAACTCGCTACGAGTTTCTGGTCTTACGGCTCATCGATTTCGCTGCCGCTTTTTCAGGGTGGGTATCGCCGCGTTCAATTGCAACAGGCCTGGTCGGCCTATCGCGAGACGGAAGATCGATACCGTTCGACGGTGCTCAACGCCTTTCGCGAAGTCGAGAATAATTTGAGTCTGACCAACCGACTGTCCCGTGCGGCGAATCGGCAGGACGCCGCCGTTGGAGCCACGCTCAAGACGCAAAATTTGACCACGGAGCTCTATAAGGGTGGGCTAGCTTCCAGCCTTGAACTCATTTATGCGCAGGTCGCCATGCTGACGGCGCGCATCGACTCAGTACAGATCAAAGCCGAACTGCTGAGAGCCACGGTGGCTCTCATCCGCGCGCTCGGTGGAGGCTGGAACCGCGACCAATTGCCCACCGACGAGCAGATCCAACCCTTCGGCACGTTCCAATATGTCGATCTTGACAAACCACCGCCCGCCGGGGGAATCGATGTCAACGCGGGTAATAACTCGGTAAATAATGATTTGACGAGGCCTTCAGTTCCTTAACCGTCGTTACCAAGATTCATCAATCATCTTGGGGGCATGGTCGCCTTGATCAGACTTTTTTGATGGCCATGTATAAAAAATGTGATGGCCAAAAAACGGGAACGCTTATGCCAAATCAAGTATGAACTGTTTAAGCTCCACAATTAGATAGTGGCGGAAATTTCGTATAATCGAAGCATAAACTGGATTAACGACATGAGTCGTGGCTGTGCTGCCATCTACTACTGTTGGGGGTATACTTGATAAACAACAATACCTTGTGAGCCATAGCCCATTACAAGTTTGGCTTCTCGAAGCGTGTTGTCTGCAATCAAACCGATATTAAACGTAGCTTTCCTTCAGGGCTTCATTTCGTGCACAATCGTGTTGTTTAACTAATTCACGCTCCTTACTCAATGCATCGAAATCGAACCGTGTCTGAGTCGTTTGCCAGATGTGATCTCTCCCTGTTTGAACAGCATAGGAGAAATGCCTCATGTCGTGACCAGCGAGTTCGACCTGACGGTTTGGTGAGGGATCTTGAGGATTGAGAAGTTCAATGGAAGAATGGGTCGAGTAGTGCCAAAAAATCAAGGCGTTCCGTAGAAGTTTTCGTCCATGGAACGTTGGACATCGAAAAATGGAACCTTCGGGTCTATAGCCGTTCCAATTAGTTTCCGTACGTATGAAGCGGTGTTTCGCGCTGAGTTGACTTATTTGAATCGGCTGGACTTGGACACCTGTCATCCAGAGATTAGTTGGATTATTGAGTGACGATGTTGAATGTATGCGAGAAACGTGAGGTCTTGCATGTATCGTGTCCTAGCATGCCTACTTTCAACCTTTTGGATTCGCTATAGTGAATCAAAAGAGTGGTAGTCTTTGCTAACGTCTAGATTTAGCCAAACTTTCTTCTGAATTTTCCTAATCCTGACCCCTGCGTAACTCTGGCCTCTATCAATCTTTTTGTTCCGCCTAACTCACATCGCTACAACTCATAGACGATTGTCTGAGTAAAGTACATTTTCAGACGTGGACGTAGGTGAGAGAGTATTCCACTGGTTTTCACTTTCCTTGACCGTAGAATTGTCAAAGTTTAGGTCGGAGGCAACAGGTGGTTAAATGACGACAGGTCATTCAACCACCTGGGAACTTCCTAAAGACTCCATGAGCGGATAGTTTTGCCTTGTTTCATCACATGGCTTAAACATGAGCGGAGTCAGGGCGCAAGATCTCAAACTATTTAAAAAATCCGTCGAGTCGTCTCATAGATATGAGCCAACCATCTGTGCTGATATGCGCCTCTACCAGATCCCCATATTGAATATCTCCAATCATCGCTGTAAACCGATCTATTCGGAGAGGGGTCTCCGTGCCGATTGCATCTTTTACGACCACCACATACTCTCCCATGCTTTGCACTTCACCGGTGACCGCTTTTATGTTCAAAGCGGGAAGTGAATTCGATTTATTGGTGGTAAGTTTTCCCCAATCAGTCGAAGCGAACACTGACCCTGCGTGACAAAGCAAAGAGACTGCAAGGATTATCAAGGAAATTTGAAAAAACCGTGGATGTTTCATAATCTTACCTCCTTCACATGAAAGGTTGGTTGAATTGACAAAAACTTCGATTCCATCTGACCGTGTCTCATAAAACAAATACAAAGTCAGTAACCCCGGTGCTATCAGATACAGATATTCAAATTGATGATTTTACTTCTGGACCATCATAATATCTTTTCCTATGAAAATTTTAGGGCGATACGAACCATACGCGTAGGCTTTTCTTGTTGGTGTTAACCAAAGCAAAGCAACGTTTATACCTTTTTCTCGATATCACTCGTTTGCGTTGATTCTTTATGCTTTTCCAGAAAGAGAAACACGAGAGGAAATCAAAATTCTTGCAGAAGTGTTCAAAACTGCACGTTTCCCACTGTGCAAAAAGGTTGACTGCACAGACCCTAACGGAAGTAAAGCTCTTTCACTACAAAATAAGAAGGGAGGAGTATGATTTACTTCTTATCCAGATCCTATAGCCGTTTCAGTTATACCGAAACGATAAAGCGCCAACTTATACAATGTTGATATCCAATACGTGATATCAAACGTCAATCATTGTCAGTTATAGCCGATTCAATGATTTTTCATACTCTTGACACATTGGATATCGCGTTGAAAGTCCTCATGGTTGAGCTGGAACGTATTTGGATTCGCTATAATCCAAGCGGGTATAACCTTCCAATGTTTGATGTGGGTAATGAGATATACAACAATTGTTGCCTAGGCTTCCTTTCCTCAGTAACTAGAAATTAATTGGATTCGCTATAGATATTGAATCAACAAATCGGTCGGCCCTGAGGAAATAATGGAGCAAGTCCATCGTCTATAAGCACCTGTGCTTAGTCTGAGAGTGTACCCATACACGTGGTCTCACTGTAGTCTACCTCTCAGAGACGGGTCCGGATAGACCGGATTCAACGTCGAATGCCTATTCGGCACATCAGGTTTACCCAGAGAAGGACACCTGTAACCCTCATGGTTCGTCTGCCGAGTGCGTCTCAGTAAGAGTTGGACTGACAAAGAGCCCTGGCGTGTTACGCGTTCGTGGCCTAGGCCACCTACAATCTCATCTCCATGTTGCACCGTGCCATGATTAAGGAATGATTGCCTCTATCCTGAAGCATCGTGTTCTAGGCACCCCCTTGACCCCAGTTGTAATCGCTACAAATGTTCAAACTCGCTCTGCCTACAATGTGCAAGAATGCTCGATTTTCTGCTTTCTCCGATATCAGTGGTTCTTGATGACGCCAATGAAGATAAGGGTTTTAGAGGTTTCATAGAAATGGCATGGCCTTTGCGGAACATATTGATGGTTATCGTAAATATGACAAGTTTTTTTGGGTACATTCATAAATCTGGATGTAGGTGCAATGTGGAAACTGTGTTCGTTCCCAAAGTCAGTCGATAGCCAGGGAATCACTTACTTCTCTGTTGTTATTCTTCTTTTTACCATCAGTTACGCAGGCACAATGAAAACGTCCGCGAATAGTAAGGTAGGAATCGGCGACATCGAACTTGCGACGGTTGTTCTTGTGGCTGATCAAAAACATGACGTGGAACAAAAACTTTCTGGTCCACCATGTGCTGTTTCTCTATCAAATGGTAATGCATGGTCTCTTTGCCTTACCGGTGAGGGTAAATTTTAGGCTTTACCCTCAATGCCATTGGTCTGAAATAAATGACTTTGAGTGTTGATCTTCTTATTTCTGGAATCAGTGACGTGCCTATTGATACATCCATTGAAATTAGGTCACGATCCATTGAATACCTTAAGAGGCTTGTTCTAGTCTTTCCATCCATTCTCTCTCTGATACGTTCCGTAAATTATACATTTTTAACAGATGGGAGCGTTAATCATGACTTGTCAGCATACCCTTAACCAAACGTGGTCTATTGTTCTTGCAGGTGGAGAAGGGGAGAGTCTGCGACCTTCCACTGAGCGGAAAATCGGGTATCCTTTGCCCAAGCCGTACTGCACTTTTGTTGGGACCCGTTCCATGCTGCAACATACCTGGGATCGAGCTGATCGTCTCACGGCCTCTAGACAGAAAGTGACTGTGGCGGCGCGCGACCATTGGCAACAAGTTTGGTCACAGTTAGGGCGTCATGTTGATGGTCGAGTACTCCTCCAGCCTCAAAATTGTGATACCGGTGCAGGGATTTTTTTACCCCTTACATATGTTCGTTCCTGGAACCGGGATGCGACCGTCGTGATCTTTCCCTCCGATCATTTTGTGTATCCGGAGAGTCTGTTTCTAGAAATGGTTCGACGGGCGATGCGAGCGACGGAGATTCTGCAGGATCGAATCATCCTATTAGGAAGCCATCCGACTCGTCTTGAATTAGATTACGGATGGCTCGAAATGGGATTGACGTTGGGATGGAGTAGTGGATCGTGTGTGCGACAGGTTAAAGCATTTCTCGAAAAACCCGATGTTATTCAAGGATTGGCCGCCATGGCGAATGGTGCACTGTGGAACACGTCGGTCATGACTGTCAAAGTGGAGACATTGTGGTGTCTTGGTTGGCAGTGCCTTCCTGAACTCATGGAACGATTTGAGAAACTGGATGCAGCGATTGGCACCTCACGCGAAGGACTAATTCTTGAGGCCATTTATCAAGACATGCCTTGCCGGAACTTCTCTTCTGATCTTTTGCAATGTGTGCCTGAGTCTGTTGGGGTCATGGAACTTCAGGATGTGCTGTGGAGTGATTGGGGGAAGCCTGAGCGAATAGCCGCAACCCTACAGCTTTTGGGCAAGGAATCTGCAGTTCCTCTCAAACATTTTAATGAGCCACATTGTTCCCAGTCTCATGAACATGCGATGGAGGTATCGTAATCATGGCGAGAAAACAGGACATTCCTAAGGTTGAAGAGCCGAACAAAAAGTCCTCTGCATCAAGACAAGGAAAGCTCAGGCTGATCAAAAAGAGTAGAGAGAACTCCTCTGAAGCTAATGCGCTATCCCCAGAAAATACCAATACACATGTAAGCACGAGTGAACGCTCTAAGCAGAAAGTCCTTTCATCATCTGAGGATATTCATAACCGCATTGCGATCCGGGCTCATGAACTTTACCAACATCGGGGAGGCCACCATGGACATGATTGGGAGGATTGGTTTGAAGCGAAACGTCAGGTGACGTCAGGGGGGCAATAACAGCCAGCTATGTCAGTTATGGAGCAAGAAATCGGAGTGGAGGAAGAAAACTCCTATAGCCGTTTCAAGTAACTTCCGATTTTTGAGGTGCGGGCTTACGCTTTGGTAGTCTAAATAATTTAATTGGAAATTAATTGGATTCGCTATAGCAGCAAGAGTCTAGCTCAGCAAGCTCTATGATTCCGAATTGCTGTGCTCAAATGTCACAAGGCCAATACAAGAATAATCCAAGTCGTACTTTTTGTATTGCACCGAATGTAGAACTTTTCTTCTCCTAATCTTCAACTCCTACGCCAAGTCCAATCCAAGCCCGTAGAAGGTCGTGCCGTGTGATGGATTTCACCACTACGCCATTCTTTAGTACGGGAAGCACCAGCAAATGCTTTTGTTCCATGAGCCTAATGGCTTCGACAAGGGGCGTGGATTCGGTGACGAAAATTTGAGCATGTACCATGATGTCTGTAGCCTTAAGCGTGCTTAAGTCTTTAC
>BQIY01000161.1 GCA_021604265.1 Nitrospirales bacterium | reverse complement strand
GTTGTCGTGATCCTCTTCTCTCATATGGTATTTTCCTGGAAGTGTGTTCGTTAGTGCTGTCCCCTGCCTCCTTATTAGACGGATTTGTATATTCTTTGGCTTTGCGCCCTCAAGCAAGCCGTTTTCATTACCGATAAATGATCACAATATGCGGTTCATCTATAGTGTGAATTTTTGAGATATGTATAGCTATATTTAATTAAGTATCTTACTTGTTGGATTCGAATAAGACGGGCAAAGAACCGGTTTAAGAAACATTCATTTTTTTAACTTTTTGTAAGAATACCTCGCGCATGCCTACTATTGAGACCTCTTCGGCGAATAACACCACGGCCCTAGTCGGGCGTCAGCCGATCTATGGCAGCAGTGTTGATGTGTTTGCCTATGAATTGTTGTATCGAGGTGGAGGGGCCAATCAGGCAAACTTTGTGGATGGTGATGCTGCAACGGCTAATGTCATGCTCAATGCTATGCTGGAAATTGGCCTTGAGCCGATTGTGGGGAGTCGCCTTGCATTTATTAATATGACAGCAAATCTGATCTTAGGCCAACTCTGCCAAACATTACCGAAAGAACAAGTGGTGTTAGAAATTCTGGAAAATGTTGAGCCGACTGATCAGATCATTGAGGCTTTAACAGAGTTATCCAATCAAGGGTATACGATCGCGCTTGATGATTTTATTTATCATGCCTCTTTGCAGCCTCTCGTCAACCTTGCTGATATTGTCAAGGTTGACGTGATGGCCCTTTCTCGTGAAGAAATTGAAGAGCATGTGCTGTGGCTTCGCCAATATCCCCTTAAACTTTTGGCTGAAAAAGTAGAAACGCATGAAGATTTTGAGTTTTGCCGGGCGCTCGGGTTTGACTACTTTCAAGGGTATTTTTTCTGTAAGCCCAATGTGATTGCCGGGGCACGGGTTCCCGCGAATCGTGTGGCCATATTGATGCTGCTTGCAAAGTTGCAAGAGCGTGATATTGAAATTTCACAGATTGAAAAAGAAATTAAAAGTGATGTTTCCCTGAGTTATAAATTATTACGATATGTGAATTCAGCCTATTGCGGGTTACCGAGAAAGGTGGATTCGATTGCGCAAGCGGCATGTATGGTGGGGGTTGATAAACTCAGGATGTGGGTGACATTGATGAGTTTAGCGAGTATGGAGGAAAAACCCTTTGAGTTATTGGTGACAGCAACAGTCCGCGCCTACATGTGCGAACAACTTGGACGAGCTCTTCATCAGGATGCCGTCGATCAGTTTTTTACCATTGGCTTATTCTCTGTTTTGGACGGGTTTTTTGATTGCGAGTTGTCCGAGGTTCTTGATTCGCTTCCGCTCTCGCCAGAGGTAAAAGATGCGCTCTTAGAGCGAACCGGTCTATTGGGAGAAGTGTTGGGCTGTGTGATTGCCTTTGAGCAGGGGAAGTGGCAAGAAGTGAATTGTGCTCAGGTTGACCCTTCCGTCATTCAGAATGCCTATATTGAAGCCATTGGATGGTCCACCCAGATTTTATCCAGCATGAAGGGGTAACAGGTCGGCCAGATCCTCTTGCAAGGGAAAGCAGTTGGTCAGTTGTAATGCTTAAGATTGTCAACAAGGAGTGACTAGTTTCGTCGTTTATCGTCGAGTTCTCCCACCAATTTTTCCAAGATACCGAGTGTTTCCTCGTTCAGCTCTCCAGTTTCTTCAACTTGTTCTGGTTCTGGAAGTTGTTCGGCTAAGGTTGGCGGCGCAGTCCTTTTTTGAAGGTCCTCTTCGATCGCCTCGTCGGATTGGTCAAGTTCCTTCAGAATGGCTGAGAGCCGTTGTAAGGAAAAAATCGCCCCCTCATGCGACGTCCACATGCCCGCATGTTCACTATCATGAATTTTAGTGATCGATGCCCAAACCTTTGTATCCTCTTCCTCAGGAATTTTTCGTGTGACAAATGCTTCGAGCTTTTCCATAAGCTTTTCTTCTGTTCGTTCCTGTCCTCCGTAAGCAACAACGGAACGTTCAAGAGGTTGTGTCGACAGCGTTTGCAGCGTTTGTTGCCAGAAGTCTGGTCTGGACTCTGTTGTTTGAGCGTCAGGCGGCTCCTCCGAGTGACCATTGGTACTCTCTAAGCGTTTCTGAATTGACACCAGGTACTGGTGAAGGGCTTTCACCTTTCTTCCTGCCAGGCTTCCTAACGGAATACCCCAAATGTGTGCAATCTCATGGTCTTTGAGGGGAGTGCTTCCAGAGAGCCGGAAGTCTTGTTTCGCTACGATCAGCCATCGCCGTTGGCGTTCCTGTTTTCGAAGAAGGAGTTGGTGCTCGAGCAGTAGCCGTTTTTTTTGATAATCTTCCTCAGAAATTTCACCTTGTTCAATCGCTTGATTCAGTTGTCGCAAGGATTTTTTAACTAAATTGGTCATAGCCTGTGCTTTATTTTCCGCTTGCGTGCCTTGATCAATTTCAAATTCATCCGCCATTAAGCGTTCAAGGACTTTGATTTCTTTTTCCGTGTGTGCGATGAGTTGCTCAAGGCATTCGATTTGGAGCCCTGGTCGCTCTCGCTTTTGACGAAGGAATATTTGATACTGGGCTGCACGATTTGAAACATCGATTACGGCTTCTCGCGAAGATAGTTTCTTTTCTGGTCCCTCACCGGAAAAAAAGCGGGGGTCCGGCTGATCTTCAGCCATATACTCAATTTCATCCTGAGGAAGAGGAAAATACTGGAGTAACAATAAGCGGAGCATCGTGCGATTTTGAATAGGAAGCTCTTTCAACGACGATTCAATATCACGATAGACGAGAGATGCCATGTGTAATCCTTAAGTGAAAATAGTAAAGATCATGTGAGAAGGCGTATTTGCCGGAAAGGTCAAGCACCTTCTGATTCACTTAATGTTTCGAGATATGTTGCTGCATGTTCGCGAAGTTGCTGTACTGTTCCAGTTACGTATAATTCTCTGGGTATTGGTACGGTTATGAGTTCGGATGGGTCCACGCCACGTTCTCTGGCCCAGTCTTCATCGGCATAAAGTGTGACTGCACCATCTTTATCTCGCCGTACTAAGAGTGTGTTCTCTTCATCTTCTATCATAACGATTCATCCTAATGATAAGTGTTTTTTAGATACCATACGGGCGTAAAGACTGTCAAAATGAAGAGGAAGAAGTATGAGCTTTTTCTTGAATTTTTTCGATATTGCCTTGATTTCTGTAAAAGGTTTGGAGAGTGAATTGAGTTAGTAGGGAAAGGAATGCTGTAGCTACCAAGAGGAAATTTCTGCAGCGGTATGTCAGGTAGGTTCGGCCTTTTTTGATGGGAGAAGCGAAAGGCCACGACAGGCAAGGAATACTCTGAATCTTAGGAGTACCCCCTAACTCAGGTAGCGAGAGTAGTGGAGTGCTGGATAGGAGAGAACGCCAAAGAACAGAATTTGTAGCGGCTTATCCCCCTAAAGTATCAACCACCTCTTTAAGACTTTTCATCAGGCAGGTAAAGATAGGGATATCTCGTTTTGTATACCGACTGCCTTCCGCTTCACGAAGCGCCATGACAAGGTCAAGGAAGTCCTCAGGTGAGTCTGTTTCAAACGCCACGACAAATTCTTGATCGTCAAGACCAAACGAATAAGTGGTATTCAGTTTGACGGATGGATAGCGGTGCCCAATTTCTATGTGTTCATCCATCATGCCTTGTCGAGCAGCCTTGGTTAGCAGGTACCAATCTCTTGTCTTTTCAAATGGATAGACAAAGATGTATTTGGCTCGACCTGGAGTGATTTTGAGACGTCGGCCTTCCTGGTCTTCATGTGTATGGTTGTCCACATAGACCGAACGCTTGGTCATCGAGAGGTAGGAGTAAGGGGTGGTGAGGTATTGCCCAAGGCCGGTTGCGAGCATTTTAGAAGTCATTTCCTGAAAGAGTTCGAGCTCATAGCTGATACGCCACAGAAGGAAGTCGCAATCTCCTCGAATGCCGACAGTCGTGTAGGGGACGACGATGACTTTTCCAGCGTACTCTTCGATTGTTCGAATGAACGCTTGTTTACCCGCATCTCGCTCATCTTTTGGAAGACGTCGCCATTGTGGATCCACTTTGTAGTAGGCAAAATTTACATATTGACGCTTGGCGGGTTCTGGACTAGCCATGAGAATTCCTCCGACTCCGATGTCAGGATTGGTGTGAAAAACTATTTTTACAAAAGACCAATCCTATCTAGCACCTCTCTTGTAAATTTGTCAATATTTCTCTGCGTTTTGAGGGATTTTCATAGGAAAATATAAATTCAAGAACAAGCCGGTCCGCTCGAGAATTGATTTATGTGAAACCTTATAAAGTTAAAGTTTCGCTTTACTATTAATTGAAAGGGGTTCAATTGACAGTTTATGAGGGATTTGTTATCCGCATCGTGTGATTGTTTTACTATTTACATGTTGATGCTTATGAGGACCCTCCTTCAGTTTTTAATACTTCTTGTGGCGATACTTGCGGCCAATGATGATTCTTATGGCATTATCGTAAACCCAACGAACGAGCAAATTCAAAGCGCGATTTTCAAGGGGAAGACTGCGGTACAGTCGAGGACTCCTCCGTCCCAACTCTACTGGCGGTTTGGCTCAGCAGAGACTTTGCAACCGCATGGGTTTATTATGACAAAACTTGGAGGGCTTGCGGTTCTCTCCGCACACTATGCGTTTCGCGCTGAATCTCCGACAGATCAGGATATTGCCAGAGTAAGCAGTGATTCAGCGCTTCAAGTGAGCGTGACCGTGTTCGGATCATCTCCTGAATTTGGAAAGGACAGTTATATGGTTCTTAAACAGGGGGAACGTCTGATTAAACCAACGCAAATTCGATTTGATGCTCAAGCTCATCGAAGTGACGCGTGGCCCAATGATCCGCTCTATCAAGCCAAAGTGGTGGCTTCTTTTCCCTATGACCTCATCAATCCCTTGCTTCCGACAACGATTTCAGTTTTTCCGGGGGAAGGCGGCGAAGTCCGCTTTGACTTGGATTTCTCTGAAATTCCATAACCTGACCAACATTATTTTCTTTTATTTGTTTAACAAAACAAACAGGTTTTTGTGAGAAAGGAATGTCGTGGTTCTTAACAACCCCAGGGCCGAAATCATCGCGATTGGATCAGAATTCCTGCATGGCGGTCGGCTCGAGTCGAATTCCATCTTTTTAGCTGAAGGTCTGGCAGAATGTGGTATAGCCGTGGAGTGGAAGACGCTTGTCGGTGATAGTGAAAAGAACATTGCACTGGCCATCACCACTGCAGCTCGTCGTGCCAATGTGGTGATCATCACAGGAGGTCTTGGTTCGACGATTGATGATTGCACGCGGGAAGCCGTAGCCTCCGTGACAGGTCGAAAGTTGCGGCGACGTCTAAAGGCCTTTACGGCATTAACCGCGCGATATGCTTCTCGTGGACGGCCGCTGACTAAAGTGGTTTCTCGTCAGGCGTTTCTTCCGGTTGGAGCGGAGATGCTTGAAAACCCTGTTGGTTCGGCTCCAGGCTTCCTTCTTGAATGGAAGCGCTCCATGATCTTGGCACTTCCAGGCGTTTCAAAAGAGGCTCAAGCTATATTTGAAACCCAAGTGGTTCCACGGTTAGCGGCACGTGTTTCGCGATCAACCCGGCTGCAGCAAAAGATGTTCTCGACCGTTGGCCTCACGGAGTTGCAGATTGATGATCGGCTTCAACCATGTATTCAGCAAGCCCGGTCAGTCCAACTGAGCCTACTGGCTTCGGTCTTGGGCGTCACCGTGGTCCTGCGAACTTGGGCTCGTCAGGGGGAAGGTCGGCCGGAGGATCAGATTTCCTCAGTATTTGAGCATCTTGTTCCCATTATTCGTCAAGCGCTTGGGGACAGTGTATTTGCGGAAGACGAACAGACTATGGAAGAGGTCGTGG